>CAYYUT010000013.1:0-17683 GCA_964474935.1 uncultured Spirochaetales bacterium | reverse complement strand
GTGCTCTCGTCCAATGGCCCTGCCCCTTTCCCGTCTCGAGGGCTCCGACGGCAGATCGGGGCGCCCGCGAGCATCCTACCTGGAAGCCCGGCCGAGGGGAATCGCGGCCCGCGCGCGGAGGGCCGCGCCGCCTGCGTGGCAGGCGACGCCCACGCGAGGCAAGCTCAACCCGCGTGGCGCGACGCATCCTCAAGATCCTGCACGAGCTCGGTGCGATCGGCCTCACCGGCGCGCTCGCCGTGCACATGATCCTGCTCGCCACCACATCGGCCGATTCGCTGGCCGAGTACGCGGTGGTTCGCCGCAACATCGCCATCGTGTCGCAATGGCTCCTGGTGCCCTCGCTCGCCGTCGTCCTGGTGAGCGGTCTGTTCGCGATGGCCGTCCAACCCGCCTTCCACAACGCGGGCTGGGTCTGGGCGAAGCTGATCCTCGGCCTGCCGACCTTCGAGGGCACGCTCGCCCTCGTGGACGCCCGAGCCCAGAAGGCCGCCGAGATCTCGGCCCGCGTGGCGGCCGGCGCGGCCGAGACCGAAGCGATGGCCGAGCTCCTCCGCAGCGAGTGGACGAGCCTCTGGCTGATCCTGCTGCTCTCGGTGGCGAGCACCGTGATCGGCGTCTGGCGACCCCGGCGCCGACGCCGCACGAAGGCACGTGCTCCCGCGCGGCCACCGTCTCGCTCGGCGGTCTAGCCTCCGGAGTCCGAGGCCCGGGCTCGGGTCACGAGCCCGGTGCCGAGGCCAGCCAGTCGAGCAGCAGTCGGTTGACCCGACCGGGCGCCTCCTGATGGGCGAAGTGACCGACCCCGACCAGACGCTCCACGCGATGGCCCGCCGGGAAGTCCTCCGCGCGGAACGCGTGATCGTAGATCCGGGTGTCCATGCAGCCGTCGTCGGCGCCCGTGATCGCGAGCGTCGGGACCGTCACCGTGGTGAGCGCGAGGGCCGGGGTCTTCTTCAGCCCGAGCATCACCGCGGGCGAGGCGTTCTGGCGATAGTAGGCGAGCATCGCGTGCTTCACGCCAGGGGCGGCGAAGGTGGCCCGGAGCCAGGCCCACTCCTCGGCCGGAAGCTCGAAGCCGGGCGACCAGTCGCGCCAGAGACGTCGGACCAG
This sequence comes from uncultured Spirochaetales bacterium, assembly GCA_964474935.1. Lineage (GTDB taxonomy): Bacteria > Myxococcota_A > UBA9160 > UBA9160 > JAFDDA01 > CAYYUT01. The sequence continues at coordinate 16,570 of CAYYUT010000013.1, read as the reverse complement.
CGCCCAGTCGTCGCGTTCCAACGCCCACTCGGCGACGCCCGGGAGCTGGAAGAAGGTCATGTACCACGACTTCGCGAGCTGACTCGGGACGGCGCGGATCGCCTCGGTGAGCCGCGCCGCGTGGGGCACGGCGATCGTCGCGAGCGACCGGAATCGATCGGGCGCCATGGCAGCCGCCACGTACCCGACGCCCGCGCCCCAGTCGTGGCCCACCAGGTGCACGGGCCCCTCCCCGAGCTGCCCGCTCCAGGCGATCGCGTCCTCGGCCAGCGCACCGAGGTCGTAGCGATCGTCGGCTGGCTGGGACGACGGCTCGTAGCCCCGGAGTGTCGGAGCGACCGCGTAGTAGCCGGCCTTGGCGAGCTCGGGCAGCTGGAACCGGAACGAGCGCGCATTGTCCGGGAATCCGTGCAGACAGAGCACCACCGGGCTCCCGGGCTCGCCGCAGGCCCAGGCGCTCGATCGGAGCGCGCCGTGAACGAGCTCGATCGAGGCGGCTCGCGGCGTCTCGCCCTCGCCGGCCGGGGCGTCGCTCACCGATCCATCCTCGTCGCTGCCTGGCTCGGGGCCCTCATCACCCGAGCTCGTCGGCGAACACCACGCCGTCGAAGTCCTCGATCCGGAACGGCAGATCGAGCCGGGGCGTGCGTTCGTGGACATCCTGGTACGGGTTCACCCGCCGCGTGAACCGGGTCGGGTAGTAGTTGCTCTCGATGATCGTGTGCGCGGCCCGGAGCGCCAGGGGCTCGATGCCGGCCAGCTGTTCGCGGCGGGCATCGGTGCGGCAGGCCGCGACCAGCTCGTGCACCCGTTCCTTCGAATAGCGGGCGCGCACGCCATCGTCCTCTCCGATCGAGTGGCCGCGGGCCGGCTCGGGAAGTGGTCCGGCGCGCCAGAGCGAAGCACCTCCGGCGCTCGGAAACGGGTCGACCGGCTCGCCGCCGAGCCAGGTGTTGAAGTGGACGTGCGGTGGACCCCACGGAAAGGTGACGAGGCCGTCGAGGCCACTGTAGCCCGACAGCGCGATGGCCTCGCCGCGCGCCACGCGCTGGCCCTCCCGGACGAAGGACCGCGCGAGATGGGCGGCATTCGTGAAGAGACCGTCCCCGTGATCGAGGAACACCTTGAGACCGCCGCGGTTGAACTCGTTGGCCACCCGCACCACGTCGCCCGGCGCCGGTGCCACGACCACCGTCCCCACCGGAACCGAGAAGTCGGTGCCGTTGTGGCTGTCGTAGGTGAGCCGGCCGCCCCGGTAGTCGAGCACCTGGGTCTTGCGCACCGACCACCCCGCCTCGATCGGCGTCGGCCGGTGGTTGAAGAGGTTGGTGACGATCGCGCGCCGCGCGACGACCTCGCGTCCGAGCCAGAGCGGGACGGCGATCCGCGGCCGGAGCTGGGACAGGCTCGAGAGGTCGAAGCGACTGGGCGGAACGTCCGCTTCTCCCCGGAGCGCAACGCGCGTCTGGCGGAGTCGCTCGCGCCACGGCGACAGTCCGAGCGCGGCGACGAGGCCCGGGCGGCGGGTGTCGATCGACATCCGCGCCATGCTAGCCGCTCGGGAGGTGCGCGAGGAAGAAACGGATCGCGTTCTCGCCCATCACCTTGCGGATCTGGGCCTCGCTCAACCCGGCCACGAGCAGCGCGTGAGTGAGCGCAGCCGCCTCGGACGCGTCGAAGCGGGTGGTGACTGCGCCGTCGAAATCGGATCCCAGCGCCACGTGGTCCTCGCCGAGCAGCTCGACGCCGTAGCGGACGGAACGGGCGACACCCTCGGGCGACGGGTCGCAGACGGCGCCTTCCCAGTACCCGATCCCGACCAGACCACCCGCAGCGGCGATCCGCTTCATCAACGGATCGGAGATGTTGCGCGGGCTGTCGCACGCGCCCGCCAGCCCCGTATGCGAGACGATCACGGGGCGTCGCGTGAGCGCCAGCACGTCCTCGACGACCCGCTCGGAGGAATGCGCCAGATCGAGGACCATCGAGAGATCATCCGCCCGCTCGCCCACCGCGCGACCGAACGGGGTGAGCCCCTCGCCCGAGATGCCGTGGAGCGACCCACCCAGCTCGTTGTCGAAGAAGTGCTGGAGACCGAGGACGCGGAACCCGGCCTCGAAGAGACCGTCGAGGTGCTGGATCCGGCCTTCGAGCGGATGGGCCCCTTCGGCCGCCATGATGCCCGCGACCCCCTCGCGATCCCGCGCGTGCCGGGCCAAGGCCGACTCGAGATCGGCGCGCGTGCGGACCATCCGGAGGGCGCCTTGCGAGCGCGCGGCCGCGTCGGCGAGACGCTCGACCTGATGGCGCGCACGCTCGTAGAGGCTCGTCCAGGTGCGCGGCGGCCAGCGCTGACTCACCGCGAGCAGCGTGATCTGGTCCGATCCGGCCTCGTTGCGTTCGTAGTTCTGGCCGGCCGGGGTCTTGGTGACCGCCGCGAAGACCTGCAGGGCGAAGCCTCCCTCCTGGAGACGCGGGAGATCCACCTGTCCCCGTCGGTTGCGATCCAGCAGATCGCGCGACCAGAGCAGGCTGTCCGCGTGGAGATCCGCGAGGCGCAGGCTGGCGTGCAGCGCGGCCGCTCGCTCGCTCACGGGATGCGGCGCGTGCTCCTCGACGCGGTTCAGGCTGCCATCGATCCACCCCGGGGCGATTCCGAACACACCCACCCCGGCGACGATCACGATTCCCACGAGCCCGATTCCGAACGCTCTCGCCATCGGCCGCTCAGGAGCGCCGCGAGGCGGCGGGGCAGGCTCGTCGTTGCGGTTGCATCGTCTGGCGTCCTCCGCGCTGGCGTGGGGTGGGTGCGCGCGACCCGGCGGACCCGGGAGACAAGCGTGGATACGGCCGTCGCGCCATCCCCTCCGGCGGTCAGGCGTCCGGATCGGGCGATCGATGGGCGGAGGCCGAGCCCGGCCCGGACCGCGACGTCCCGACCCTCTCGGCCATCCTGGCAAAGGCCTCGATCTCCTGGGCCAGACGATCGGGCGCGTCGATGTGGACGTCGTGGCTGGCGCCTTCGATCACCACGAACCGCGGGTCGCGAAGCCGCGGCGTGAGCCTGCGCGCGGCCGCCTCCGGAATCGAGCGATCCTCGCCTCCGTGCACCTGGAGCACGGGCGCCGCGATCTCCTCGTAGGTGCCGGTGACGAGGCGGAGCCCATCGATCGTGTACTGCCGCCGGATGTAGGTGAGCAGGGCCGCGCGCGTGCCCCGAATCGCGTAGGCGCCAACCAGCCGCTCGCGGTGCGCCGCCGAGAAGGTGGTGCTGAAGATCTCGGTGCGGCCCATGGCGAGCTCGCCGAGGCCGGGGACGAAGGGAATCCACTGGGCCGGATCCATCGCCATGCCGTGACCGACCAGCACCACGCGGTCGACCCGATCGGGATGATCGGCGGCGAACATCGAGGCCACGCTTCCCCCGACCGAGTGCCCGACGACGAGCGCCCGGTCGACGCCGAGGGCGTCGAGCAGATCGGCGGCCTGGCGCACCCAGAGCCGCGGTCCGTAGCGCCCCCGATGTCGGCGGTCCGAGAGGCCGTGGCCGTAGTAGTCGAATCCGATCACACGGTGCCGACGCGCCAGGCGCTCGGCGAATCCATCCTGCCAATCGGCCACGCTCCGCCCGGTTCCGTGCAGCAGAAGCACCGGAGGGCCGTTTCCGAGCTCGAGCACGTGGACCCGACCCGACCGCGTCTCGACGAAGCGGGTCGAGGGGTCGCTCGGCGCAAGTGCACGGGCGATCGGCTCGCGGCGTGCGGCCAGCCAGGTTCCGACGGCGAAGCAGGCGAGCCAGCCGGCGAGCACGAGCCCCAGACCGAAGGCAGCGAGCCTCACCGGACGTCCGCCCCGGGACGGGGTCGGGGGCCGGATCGGCCACGCGGTCCGCCCTCGGGTCCGTCGCCGGGTCGGCCGCCTGCCAACGCCTCGCGGAGGTTACGACCTAGCAGGGCCCGCACCTGCTCGCGCAGGGCCGCCCCGTCGGTGTCGCCGGGAAGGGTCGCGTGCGCGAGCCCCATGCCCTGGAGGGTCTGCAGCACCAGGCTCGCGTAGACGGGGAAGTCCGGGACACGTGCCGCGATCTCCGGAAAGAGCTCGGCGACGAGGGGCGCAGTCCCCGCGTCGAAGGCCCGCGCTTCGGGCCAGACCGCCCAGCTCAGATCGGGCCGACTGGCCGCCGCCACCCAGAGCTCGAGCACGGCCTTGAACTCGCGCGCCCCGAAAGCCTCCCAGAGGATCTCGACCATGGCCTCGACCCGTCTCGGGCCGGCCGGCACGGCCCGCAAGCGCGCGACGGCGCGCTCCCGGAGCCGGCCGGTGACCTCCCGAAGGGCCGCGCCGAGGAGCACCTCGCGCCGCCCGTAGTGGTGGAGGAGCGAGCCGTGCGACACGCCCGCACGCTCGCAGACGGCCAGGGTCGTGGTGCCGGAATAGCCCCGATTCACCAGGCAGCCGATCGTCGCCTCGATCAGCCGCGCGCGGGTCTCGGCGCTCCGCTCGGCCTGGGTCCGGCGCGGCCGGCCACGGGGGCGTCGCTGGGACGGTTCGGGATCGGAGTCGGGCATACCTCGAGGATGCCCCGATTGAAACATTTAGTCTATACGAAATGTATTTTTCGCGGCGCAGCGAGCAGGAGGCGGGTCGCGTCGAGGCGCGGCCGGTGGTAGGCACCCGGCGCTCGCCTCGCTCGCCTGGGTGGCTGGGATCGAGACCCCCGACGACACCGCCCGGCGTCGGCTCTGCGGGCCCTCTGGGGGTCTCGGCCACACGCGTCCGACGGCACTTCTCGGCTGCTCGGTCCGAGGGACTGGCCGGGCGGTACGCCCCTGGGGGCTCGTCGAGTCAGGCGTCGTCCTGCCAGGGGCCCTCGCCCGCCGACGCATCCCCGCCCGTCCAGCGATGGAGGTCGCCCGAATCGGGATCGCGCACGATCAGGTGGATCCAGCCGCCCGCGAAGAGCTGTCGGAGCTCGGGGTGGTCTCCGAGCACCTTCTCGACCCGCGCGCGGGGCGCCTCGATGACGGCGGTGAGCCGGAGCGGCTCGTGCACGTAGCGGGTCCCGTCGTGCACCGACTGCCACGGAAGACCGGTCTTGAGATCGCTCCGGTTCCCGAGCATCACGCCGTGGCGACCGACCACGTTGTGCAGGACCTTGTTGCCACTCCCGAACACGTCGTTGTCGACCGTGGACGCGTAGTACTGGAAGTTGATCCAGGTCGCGACGACGAGCGGCGCCGTCATGATGAGCTCGAGTACATCGCCGTTCGGGTCCTTGGCCGCCTCGTAGTCGTGGAGGAAGACGCGCCCCTCGAGCGATACGCCCTTCGTGCGCTCGCGGGGTGCCGCGACGAAAGCCGCGTTGCCCGCCAGGCCCCACTCCGGCCGGACCTCCGACCAGTCGCGCGCCCGCCGCTGGATACGCCGATGGACGCCCGCGTCGTCGCGCTCACCGAGGCTCGCGGCGCGCTCGCGGCGCGTCTCTCGTCCGGCCGCCTCGAGCCAGTGTCTCAGGCCGGCCAGCGTCGCGGCGTCGACTCCCTCGTCGTCGAAGAGCCTCACCTCGTCACGGGTGGTGTCGTGGAGTCCCGCGACGAACCGGGTATCGCCGGGGATCGCGATGTCCCGCTCGGCCAGCGCCGCCCGGACATCCGGATCGTTCAGCACGCGGCTCGCCACGCGCGCATTCACGTCTCCGGCGTGTCCACCGCAGGCTCCACAATCGAGCCCCGAGTCGTAGGGATTGTTGGTCGTGGTGCTCCCGTGGCCGCAGAGCAGCACGATCGGCGCGAAGCGGTCGGTGAGCCCCATGTTCCGGAGCGCCCCTTCGGCCATCGCCACCCGCTCGTCGAGGGTCAGCCCGTAGCGGTGGGCCCCCCGCTGCTCGCATTCGATCGACGGTTCGAGCTCGTCGGAGGCGTGATCGGCATGCAGGGCGCCGCCAGCGTGGGAGCGGGTCCAGCCCAGGGCGTCGGTCACGAGCCGGAACCCGAAGAAGTGCCCCACCGTCTCCACCATCGGGAAGGCCCCGACCGAGAGCTTGCGGATCGACGTGAAGAGCTTCCGTCGCTCGCGTGCCCGCGCCACCCGGTGCTCGACGTCGGAACCCTCGGGCCCGCGGGCCCGGATCCGCGGCTCGGGTCGGATCAGGACCGGACAACGCGGTGCCCCCTCCTCGAGACCGGCCGGGACCAGCTCGAGGGGGAAGCCGAAGAAGCCGGCAAAGCCGATGGTCTGGATGTCGGGCGACTGCCGCTCGAGATGGCGTCGGAGCACCTCCGAGCGGACGTCGATGCAGAAGGCGGCCTGGACGCGCGGGCGCGGTGCCTCGCCCGGCGACCCGTCGGGCCGGTTCGCCGCGAGCTTCGCGATGAGCTGGCGCTGGAAGGCGATCTCGTAGGCGGCCTGCCACAGGAAGCGGGCGACCGGCGTCGGCGGGGCGTTCGTCGCCGCGGGGTCCGCGGCCGCGGGCGACCGGCCAGCCATACCGCGTACGAACTCGGCGCGCGCCGCGGCATCGTCCGGACGCGCCGCGGCGAGGGCGCCGTCGAAGGCCAGCCGGATCGCGAGCAGCTCGACCAGCGAATCGTCCCGGTCTCCACCCATGGCCGCCTCGCGCGCCCGATACTGGAGGTGACCCGCCCAACCGCCGATCGAGGCCAGCGCGCGCGTCAGGAACGAGTCGACGGAGCCCGACGGCACCGCGAGCTGGCGCAGCACGCCGGCGATCACGGCTTCGGGCGACTCGGGCAGTCCCTTCACGTAGGCCCGGAAGCCCTTCACGCCACGCACCTCGGGGCTCCGGTCGAGCACAGCCGCCGCCTTCCAGCCCTCGTAGAGCGGGTCGTCCCTCCAGGGGCTCGCCCAGGCCGCCTGCCCGACGTCGAACCGGGTGGCGCACCACTTGGCGATCTCGTCGGTCACCAGATCGGCGAAGCGCGTGCCGTTCACTCGGTCGATGGCCTCGGCAAAGGTCGCTGCCCGCGCCGACGGATCCTTCTCGGGCAGGTCGCCGCGGATCGCCTCGTGGAGCCAGGCGACATCCTGGCCAGCCACCGGCTCTTCTCCGCGCGCAACGAGCTGCGATCGGTGCCGCGTCAGGGCCGTCTCGAGGTCGCGGGTCTCGATGCGTCCGCTCGTGAAGGCTTCGCGGTAGAACGCGGGCGGCATCAGCGCGCGCGCGTGGAACAGCCGGTCGATCTCGTCGACCGCTTCGTCGAAGGAGCCAGCGGTGAAGCCCTGGTACGGATTCACCGCCACGAAGTTGCGCAGCGTCCAGAGCGGCGCGATCCGCGAGCAGGCCGTCTCGATCGCCTGCTTCAGCTCCACCTCGGCGAGGGCTTCGGGGCGGCCGGAGGCCTGCCCGGCTGACAGGGATTCCGGGGCGTCGGCGCTCCGGGAAGCGAATTCGAGGGCATCGCGTGTCAGTTCCATGCGTTCGATCCTCCGTGGGTGGCCGGAGCCGTGGTCATGTCGTTGCGTACCGGCCAGACGCGCTCGACGAGCCGGTTCTGGATCGCACCGAGATAGAAGCCGTTGTGGGCGTGCAGGTAGGCGGCTCGCCAGAAGGTCCCGGCGTTGCGACCCGGCAGGCGCGCCTGGACGACCAGCGAGGCGACGAAGAAGCTCGCGATCAGGGCGCACAGGGCGACACCGGCCGTTCCGGTCGGCAGCGCGGCCATCGAGGCCTCGTGGACCGAGGCGGGCAGGATCGCGTCGAGGGCACCGATGCCCACGAAGTAAACCACCGCCAGCAGGGCTCCGATCGCGGTCCGGCCCGGCCACGACGACCACCCGTCGCCCGTCTGGCTCGCGGGGAGCAGCACCAGCTGCGCGACCGCGAACACCAGGATGGTTCCGAGAACCGGCATGCCGGCCTTGCTCGCCACGTCCACGTCGAGCAGCCAGAGCGCCGCCCCGACCGCCGCCACCCCGCAAGCGAGCGCGGCCATGGTCGAGAGCGTTCGGGCGAGCGGGCTGCGCACCTCATGCGCCTTCGCGTTCGGCTGGGGCGGGTCGGGTTCGATCGCCGAGTTCGCCGACAGGAAGGCGTGGCCCTTGTAGAACGAATGTCCCACGAGATGGAGCGCAGCCGCCGAGAAGGCGCCGAGACCGCACTGCATCATCATGAAGCCCATCTGCGAGACGGTCGAATAGGCGTACTTCCGTTTGACGTCGGTCTGACTCAGCATCACGACCGACGCGAGCAGTGCGGTGAACGCGCCGCCGAGCGCGAGCAGGCCCATCGCCGCGGGCGACGCCACCAGGAGCGGGCTCGTCCGGATCAGCAGGAAGCCTCCCGCGTTGATGATCCCCGCGTGCATCAGCGCCGACACCGGAGTCGGGGTCTCCATGGTGTCGGGGAGCCAGGTGTGGAAGGGGAACTGGGCCGACTTGGTCATCGCACCGAGCACCAGCAGGGCCGGAATCGCGGTGCTGGCGAAGCCGTGGGCACCGAGCTCGGAGGCGCGGCCGAGGATTTCGCGGAACTCGAGCGACCCGAAGGTCTGGTAGATCAACGCGAAGGCCGACAGGAGCATCACGTCGCCGAGACGGCTGATCAGGAACTTCTTGCGCGCCGCGAGCACCGCCGCGGGACGCTCGGGGTAGAAGCTCAGCAGGCGATGGAGACCGTGGCTCGTCGCCACCCACCCGAGGAAGAAGAGGAGCAGATGGCTCGACACCACCATCAGGAGCACGGCGCTCAGGGTGTACGAGATCCACTGGACGAAGCGGGCCTGGCCCGGGTCGCCATCGAGGTAGCGGACGGCGTAGCGCACCACGACGGCGCCGATCAGGGTGACCGTGAGCAGCATCACGCAGGTGAGACCATCCACGTAGACGCCCAGTCCGTCGCTGGCGAGGGCCGAGCTGGCGTCGAAGCCGGTCAGCGCGACCAGCAGCGCACAGAGCAGCGCCAAGCCGAAGGCCCCGAGTGCGCCGGCAGCCGCCGCCCGCCGCGCCGTCCCGGCCGAGAGCCCGAGGAGACGCGAGGTCCCGAAGCCGAGAGTGCCCGGGAGCAAGGCGCCCGAGAGCGCGAGCCAGTGGGTCCATTCCATCAATCGTCCTCCTGCGGCCGCCAGGCGGCGGATCGTTCGGGCCTGCTCCCCGTGCCGGCCGGGTCCGACAGTCGGCGTGGGGGACGGGCTGCCTCCGGCCCGCCCGCGCGGTCGACCCATGCCCCGAATGACGCGTATTGCATCACATGAAATGAATTTCGTCAATTGTGCTTCGCCATACTCGGCGAACTCATTGACCTGAAATACGATTCGCGTACTTTGAGTCGGAAGAATCCCGGCCGGGCCAGACGGAGATGCCCCCTGGGTGGTCCGGACTTGCCGCCGATCGACGACCGCCACGACCGCGCAGGCTCGCCGGCTCGAGCGGGGCAGGATGGCGACCTCGGCCTGCCCGCCGGGGGAAGGCAGGTGCGCCGCGGGCCCGCCGAATGGGCGTCTGGTGTCGGGACGAGGGCACTGCGCGAAGGAGACAGGCAGCCGACATGCACGAGACCGCGTCCGCCGCGACCGCCCGGGTGATTCGTCTGGCCGAAGCCTCGAGACTCCGCGCACTGCGCCAGGAGTGGCGCGAGCGGTGCTCGGACCCGTTCGGGTGGGCCCCGCGACGTCTCCTGGTTCGCTGCTCCGAGGGCGCGCCGTCGGGGACCGTTCGGGAGAACGCTGGGTCGGGATCGCTCGCGCGAGAGCGCATCGGGCCGGACGAGACCGCGGCCGGAGCGCTCCACCTGTCCACGGCCGGAGGCCCGACTTCCGATCCCACACTGCTCGAGACGGTCCGCATGGCCGTCGAGGAGTTCTCGATCGAAGAGATCGTGGTGGCAGCCCGGGCGGCGGGCCGCGACGTGGGAGCCGACGGCGGGCGTCGGCCGGCCGCCGAGTCGCCCGACTTCTTCGAGCGCATGACGTCGCGCATCGCCCATCGCCGCCGCCGAATGGAGGCGCTCCAGCGTCAGGTGGGTCGCCATGTCGAGCGGCTGGCCGACGATCCGCGGCTACGCGCTCGCCCCGGGATACGCATCGTGGGCCTGGTGCACATCGTCGAGACCGGCGTCGTGCTCGGCTACGACCGGACCCAGGGCGTCTTCCAACCGATCGTCGTCTGAACCGCGCCGTGCGAAGGCGCCGCGACCGGGAGCCACGCAGCCGGGGCGAGCCGGCCGGACGTCAGCGTTCTCCCGACTCCACCATGTCGAGGAGATCGCCGATCGTGCAGTGGCTCTCGACCGGATGGCGCAACGGCGCCGTGCTCCTGAATCGATAGCGGTTGCGGAGACCGTGACGCTCGCGGCGGACGTAGCCCCCCTCCTCGAGCTCGCCGAGGATTCGCTGGACCGACCGCTCCGTGATGCCCACCTCCTGCGCCACCTCGCGCAGGGTGAGCTCCGGGTCGCGATGCAGACAGATCAGCACATGGCTGTGATTCGAGAGGAAGGTCCAACGGTGGTCGGGCGACTGGGCCTCGCGACCGCCCCGCGTCTCTCCTCGCTTCCGGCCCCCCGAACGAACCGCCATCCATCCCTCCCGTCGTCCCGTCGTTCGATGCCCGATTGATTGCCAGAACCGATGCCAGAAGCCAGACACGAAGAGCCAGAATCGAGGAGACACCAGCCTCGAGTCGGACGCCGGGGGCCGGACCGCAGTCGGCGGCGTACCCGACCGCAACGGCGAGGCGTCCCGATCGAGCCCGACGCGATGGCGCCGGAGCCGAGACGTCGAATCACGTGACCCGAGCCGCCGCCGGCCGTAGTATTCCAAATAATCGAACGGTGGGATCCTGATTTTCGGATCCCTTGGCCACCGCGATCCATCCGCCGCGTCGGCAGGGGCCCGCCGCACCCGGCGGAATGCGGCCGAAAGCGAGCAGGGCGTGGACAAGGTCCTCCGAGGCATTCGTACCTTCCGCGAGCGCGTGTTCCCGGGTCACCAGCAGCTGTTCGAGAGGCTTCGCTCCGGGCAGAAGCCGCGCCTGCTGTTCATCACCTGCTCCGACTCGAGGATCGACCCCTCGCTCATCACACAGACCGAGCCGGGCGAGCTATTCGTGGTGCGCAACGCCGGAAACCTGGTGCCGCCCGCCACGGCTGGGGCGGGGGCCGAGGCCGCCGCCATCGAATACGCGATCGATGTGCTCGCGGTCCGTCACGCCGTGGTCTGCGGCCACAGCCATTGCGGGGCGATGGCGGCCCTCGGAGAGCCCTCGGCCACGGAACGGCTGCCAGCCCTTCGCGCCTGGCTGGACCACGCCCGACCGGCCCTCGAGCGCGAAGCGCGCTTCGTCGCACTCGAGGACGAGAGCCTCCGGCGCGTCGCCGCGAACGTGGGTCTCCAGCTCGAACAGCTGCGTAGCCACCGTGCGGTCGCGAATGCCGAGCGGCGCGGGGCCCTCGCCGTGCACGGCTGGATCTACCGCTTCGAGCTGGGCGACGTCCTGGCCGTCGACCCATGTGGCTCCGTCGAGCCGCTCGGAGAGAGCCCATCGCCCAGCGTGGCGACGGCCTGACACACGGACGCACCACACCTGCGGACCTGCCGCGGGCCGACCCTAGTCGGGCAGCACCCGGATGCGGACCGGCTCCGAGACGAGTGGCGGATCGTGGGGGATGTGGTTGTGGTCGCCGAGGACGAGGCGCAGGGTGTGCTCGCCCGGGGTGAGCTCGATCGTCACCTCGGTCTGTCCACCACCGAAGTGACGCAGGTTGTCGCTGGCGGGGAGCGGACGGTCGAGCGGCGGTAGCGGATCGATGTCGATCAGCAGATGATGGTGACCGGTACCGTCGCGGGGGATACCGGCCGGGGCGACGCCCATGCCGCGGAGCCCGAAGCGCACGGTCACGGGGCTCGTCACGTCCTCGCCATGGGCCGGCGCCGCGATGTAGACGGTGGCCCCTTCGGGCGCGGGAGTTCGCGGAATCGGGTCGGCCGCCCACGTCGGACCCGCAACACCGCCGAGTGTCAGGCCGAGCCACGTTCCCAGTGCGACCGTCAGGTTCCGGAGAGACCTGCCCGGTGCGCCGTGGGCGCCCATGCGTACGCGTCGGATCGAACGTCCCATCGCCGTTCACCTCCGACGAGAAGGTGGCGCGCCAGGCACGTGGGTCAAGCGTGCCGCGCCGGGGCCGGGCGGGCTTCGATTCCGGCGAGCGGCCCGCGCATGTTCGAACCGACGGGGCGGCTGCCCGAGACGCCAACCCGCCGCGGGCGCACGGCGTCGGCCGGACGCAGCCGACCGACGCCGCACTCCCGTCAGAGCGCCTCGCGGGCGATTCCCCGGATCCTGGGCCACTGGGCCTCGGCCTTCGCCAGATTTCCGGCGACGTCCTGGTACCAGATTCCCTGGATCTTGGTGTCGAGGTTGAAGTAGAGCCGGCCGTCGACGATCGCCCAGACGTCGGGGTCGCCGATGAACTTCTTCCCCACCGACACCCCGTACGCGCAGTAGCCCCCGTAGGCGGGCAGGTACTTCGCGGGGTCGCGCTCGAACGTCTTCTGGTTCTTCGCGTTCTGGAACAGGTAGATGACGCCTTCGTGCACGACGACGTGATTGCCGTTGCCTCGCACGGGCTTCTCTCCCTCGAAGTACGAGACGAGATCGTAGCCGGCGGCCGCGGTGGTCACTCGCGCCACGTCCGCCGCCCGCGCCACGCTCGGCCCCGCGATCAGAGCGAGCGTCAGAGCCAGCGTCCCGACGACGATTCGCTTCCTGGATTGCATCGAACTCTCCTGGCGGCGCACTCTCGTGCACCGCAATGCGCGCGCTACGGCGCCTGGTAGAAACGCTCCGAAACCACCTTGCCATTGCGCCAGCGCCGGACGAGCACCTCGTTCCAGACGATGGAGCTCCCGTCGCCGCCGGTCATGTCGAAGGTCCACTCGCTCATCGAGACGTCGGGCCCGACGCTCGCCGCGTGCAGCGTGGCGCCGTTCAGCCCTTTGAGCGTCGCGAAGAAGGCAGCGAGGTGGTCCCGCTGCGCCTGGCGCGTCTCGCGACGCGAACCGTCGCCCTCCTGGAACGTGCAGTCCGGGGCATAGAAGCGGTCGAGTGCATCGAGCATCTCGCCGCGCGCGGTCATCGCATTGAGCTCGCTCTCGAGCTCGTCCAGTCGGTCACCCATGTCGCTCTCCTCTTGCGGAGCACTTGCTCCGCGTGGCTCGAGCGAGTAAAGCGATTCGTCCGTGCTGGAACTTGTGGCGACGTCCGGAGTTCTTGCCCGAGCGTCCCACGGAGAGACGTCAGGCGCCGAGGCTGCGTCGGTAGCGTCCGGGGGGCTCTCCGATCGCCTCGCGGAAGGCGCGCGAGAAGGCCGCCTCCGAGTCGTAGCCCACGCGGCGACCCACCTCGCCGACACTCAGGCCCGGACACGAGAGCAGCGTGCGTGCCTTCCGGATCCGCCAGTCGGCGAGGTAGCGCATCGGGGTCATTCCGACCCTGGAGCGGAACCGCTCCGCGAAGACCGAACGCGATGCACCCGCCAACGTCGCCAGGCTCTCGAGCGACCACGCCTTCGCTGGCTCCTCGTGGATGGCCTGGAGGGCCCGTGCCACTTGGGGGTCGGCGAGCTGGCCGACGAAGCCCGAGGCCTCCGGGCCGAGCTCGACCGCGGCGCGCAGCACCTGGATGAAGAGGATCTCGGACAGGCGTGCCGCGACCACCTGGTTCGCGGGCGCCTCCATCCGCGCCTCGCGCTCGGCCGCTTCGAGGAGCGGAGGCATCCAGGCGAAGCTTCCGGCACGGGACGCCGGCAGATGGAGCAGCGGCGGCAGCGACGCGATCAACGGATGGACCAACCCGTCGCCGAATCCGAAGTGGCCACAGACCAGATCGGCGCGAGCGCCTCCGCCCCCGTGGTGGAGCACGGGCTCGTCCCCGGTGCGCGTCCCCGCCACGACCTCGGCGAGGGCCTCGGGCTCGATCCCAGGACCGCTCGCCAACACGTGGGACGATCCGTGCGGCACCAGCACCAGATCGCCCTCGCCGAAGAAGGCGGACTCTCCGGACGAGAGCCCCACCCACGAGCGGCCCGGCCCCGCGACGTGAAAGCGGATGTGGCCCTCGCTCGCCGGAACCCGCACGGCGAAGGGCGCCGAGAACGAAGCGCGGAAGTAGACGCTCGAGCGCACGCTGAGCGCGCCGACGATCTCCGAGATCAGATCCACACGGCCTCCCCCACTCGGGCGTTCCCCCTCCGATGTGCGCTCACCCCCCGAGGGACGCCGATCCACCCCGGGCCGTCACACAGATTTCGCATTCCGTCGCCGCGATTTGCGTCTCGTGTCTGCCACTCATCTGCAGGTCGCTTTGCAGACGGAGACGATACCGTGCCGAACGATGTCCGATCTCTCGCACGAACCCGCTCTCGCCGGGAGCCCGCCCCGTCCACCTGGCTCGCCCTCGCGGCGGTGGTCGCCCTCCTGGCCCCGGTGCCCGCCGAGGCGGTCCAGATCTTCACGGCCAGCCTCGACGGCGCCCAGGAAGTGCCTCCGGTGGTGACCGAGGCGAGTGGATCGGCCACGCTGACCTTGAACGACACCCAGGATCGGCTCGAGATCGAGATCCAGATCTTTGGTCTCGACCTCGACGGGAGCGTCACGCCGGACGACGCCAATGACGACGTCGTCCTCGCCCACATCCACGCCGCGCCCGCCGGATCGAACGGCCCGGTGGTGTTCGGCTTCATCGGCCCGAACAGCGACACGAACGGCGATCTCGTGATCGATGCCGGAGCGGGAACGATCGTCAGCGCGTGGGACGCCCTGGAAGGCGAGGGAACGACGCTCGGCGACCAGCTTGCGGCGCTCATGAGCGGGGGCCTCTACTTCAACGTTCACACCCCCCAGAACCCGGGTGGCGAGATCCGGGGCCAGATCGTTCCCGAGCCGCACCCGGTCGCGCTGGTCACCTCCGGTCTGGTCGGACTCGCCTGGCTCGGGTCGAAGCGTCGGGAACGAGACGGCGCGTTCCGGGCCACCCTCCGCTAGCGCAGCCGCGACCAGAGACCGAGCGCCAGCGAGACCAGGACGGACAGCACGAGACAGGTCGTGATCGGGAGGTAGAGGCGGAAGCCGGGCCTCTCGATGCGCAGGTCGCCGGGGAGGCGACCGAGCCAGGTCGCACCGGGCGCGAGCCAGATCAAGAGCCCGACCCCGACGAGCACCAGTCCGGCGATCACGAGCATGCGGCCGAGCGAGTCCACGTCGCGAGGATGCCGCGGCGGCTCGCCGCCGCAATCGTCGCGCTCGAAGGCGCAGGCCCTCGGCCGATCGCCGCGAATGCCGGCAAGCGCCAGGCCGCCTGTGCGGCCCGCGATGCTCTCAGTCGACGAGCGCGTTCACGTGGGGAACCCAGTCGCGACAGGGCTGGCTGCGGAGCCCCGGACAGGCCGGCAGCGGCGGCAGCTCCGACGGCAGCGCGTCGGCCGGGAGCATCGGGAGCAGCACGCTCGAGGGGAAGGCCGACGAGTGCGCGATCGAGTGGCGTGTTCCTTCGTCGAGGGGAAGCACGTCGAACTTCCAGCGACCCTTGTTGCCACCGGGCGTCGACACCGAGATCCGGATGCGCGAGTCGGCCCGGAACACATGAGCGGCCGGATAGATCTCGATCCGTACGAGCGACCAGTCGGCCGGATCGAGATCGACGAGGTCCGCTTCGAGCCGGGTGGGGATCGGACGCAGGGGGGTCGACTCGGGCGCGAGCGTCCGCTGGCTCGCGCGGAGCCAACCACTCGTCACGTACACCTCCTGGCCGTCGGGACGGATCTCGGAGAGCAACACCTCGATATCGGCATCGCTCGCATCCGAGCGCACCCACAGATCGGCGCTCGCGAACCCCACCATCACGCGGTCTTCATCGAGCGCTTCGCTCGCGAAGACCACCTGGCGATCGGGCAGCCACGGATTCCAGACGATGTCGGGGAGCGCGCGCTCGAAGGCGTCGCCGACCTCGTAGCGCTCGGCGCCCTTGTCCGGGTCGTGAGCGAAGCTCGAGGCCGACTCGGCCTCGAGCGGCGGGAACAGGCGAAGGCTGCCGTCCGCGTGCAGGTACCAGCGCTCGGGCTCGGTCTCGGGAGGCCAGGCCTCGAACTCCAACGCGAAGCCGGGCTCCGGGGCACCGACGCCGGCCGGGCCCTCGCCGCCACCCATCTCGAACAGGACCTGCACCGCCGGCTCGGCCGCGTACGCCGCGAGGGCCTCGTCGAAGTCGTCGTCCGGAACGAAGCGCGGCGGCGGGAAGCCGACCGGCTTGCCGAAGATCTCCTGGAGCAGAAGCGGCCCGAAGGCCTGCAGGATGGGCGGGAACTCCTGGATCTCTTCGGCCACGAAGAAGTCGAGGAAGTGCTTCCACTCCATCAGGAGCAGGGGCGAGAAGCCGTCGGCATGCGCGCCGTTGAAGC
Organism: uncultured Spirochaetales bacterium; assembly: GCA_964474935.1. GTDB lineage: Bacteria > Myxococcota_A > UBA9160 > UBA9160 > JAFDDA01 > CAYYUT01. Next base: position 162 of record CAYYUT010000013.1, on the reverse strand, counting down.
CCGTCATCCGTACCAGCGGGGCGCCCGAGAAGCGGTCCCACAGCTCGGGGAAGTGGCCGCCCGTCTGCTCGTCCTGCCACGCCCCGGTGGTGAAGACCGGAACCTGGATGCGGTCGACGAAGGTGCGGGGATTCAAGGGGGCGTAGATCTCGGGATCGTAGT
>CAYYUT010000012.1:0-18533 GCA_964474935.1 uncultured Spirochaetales bacterium | reverse complement strand
CGCCCTTGGCCTCGGCCAGCCGGTGCAGGGCCGCCGACCCCGACGCATCGACCACGAAGATGGTGGTGGTCTCCGAACGGTGCGCGAAACGCGCCACCCGGAAGTCATCGCGTCGGACCTCGACGCGACGGGGTCGGTTCGCGTCGGTTCGTTTGGAGGCCCGCCGTCGGCGCAGGGGTTGCCACGGTGCCGCGGCCCGCAAGGTCTCGACGAGGCTGAGCCGGGCGCCCGAGCGCGGGTCGCCGCGTCGTGCCCCGGTGGGTCGGCCGCGCAGCATCGACACCTGGCGGATCCCGGCCTTGCCGGACACGCGGCTCCGGAGACGGGCCGCTTCGGCCAGCTGGATGCGTGCGAGCAGGTCGGGCGGGATCGCCGCGGCGGCGGCCTCGAGCACGCGCTCGTCGAGCTCGTCCGGGGCCTCGGTCTCGCCGTTCGCCGCTTCCGAGGGGCTCGCGGGCGGCGACTCGTCGGGCTTGTTGGGGGTCTCGGGCTCGGCTGGCTCGGCCGGCGGCATGCGCGTCGCGCGGGGCGCGAGCACCAGACGAGCGGCGAGCGATGCATGCGTCTCGTCGATCTCGTGGCAGCCGTCGAGCGCGGCGGAGGCGCGCGCGACCCGAAGCGCCAGCATCGGGGCTCGCAACGAGTCGATTCCCAGGGCCAGCGCCGCATGGCAGAGCGAGGCGGCGAGCTCCTCGGGGGCCTCGATGCCGCCCAGGCGTTCCCGGGCTTCGCGGACCGAAGCGCGGTCGTAGGCGGAATCGAGGCACTCGCCCAGGCGCACGTCGGCCAGCCCGATGTGGAACGCCAACCGGTCGCGGAGCCCCGGTGCGACGCCCTCGTCCTCGTCGATGCCCTCGTCGAGCGCGACGACCCCGATGCGCGCATCCAGCCGCAGCCCGATCCCATCTCGTTCGAGCGCGACCTCAGCCACGTCGAGCACCCGACCCAGCCGCGCGGCCATCGCCAGCGGAAGCCGTTCCGCCATGGCGAGCACCACGGCACCTTCGTGCGCTTCGGCCAGCACCCCGCGCTCGGCCACCGGTCGGCCCGACGCGAGGGTGGCCGCGAGGTCGAGTCCGCCGAGCAGGCGGGTGTCGTCGACGTGGGCCGGGACGCGCCGGAGCGGGGCGGCCACCGGCCAGAGTCGCCCCAGGAGTTCGAGCCAGGCATCCCGCACCGGACCCGGGAGCGCGCGGAGCACCACGCCACCGCATCCCGACGGGTCGACGGCAAAGCGCTCGGCCGCCCGCACCGCGTCGGCCCAGCAACCGGCTCCCGCGTCGAGCGTCTCGCTCACGCGCCGAGCACCTCGCTCAGCGCGCGTTCGACGCGGGGGGTCGAGCCCGATTCGTCGAGCGGATCGCGGCGAAGCCGGTGTCGCAGCGCCGAAGGCGCCACCTGCCGGACGTGGGCGTCCTCGACGGCCTCCGCTTCCTCGAAGGCCGCTGCCGCGCGAGCGGCGCGCATCAGGACGAGCTCGCCTCGCAGGCCGTCGGTCCCGAGCGCGATGCAGAGTGCGGCCATCCGCTCGAGCACCGCGTCGCCGATGTCGATGCCGGCCAGTCGCTCGCGGGCCGCGACGATCCGGCGCCGCAGACGAGCATCCCTGCGCCGCCATTTCTGGAGATAGGCCGCGGGATCGCGCTCGAAGGCGTCCCGTTCGCGAACCACGGAGATGCGCGTGGCGAGATCGTCGGGGGTACGCACCTCGACCGAGAGACCGAAGCGGTCGAGGAGCTGGGGGCGCAGCTCCCCCTCCTCGGGGTTGCCGCTTCCCACCAGCACGAAGCGGGCTGGATGACGAACACTCAGGCCTTCGCGCTCGACCACGTTCTCGCCGGATGCCGCCACGTCGAGCAGCAGGTCGACCAGATGGTCCTCCAGCAGGTTGACCTCGTCGATGTAGAGGAACCCGCGGTTCGCGCGTGCCAGCAGGCCCGGCTCGAACGCCTTCACCCCCTCGCTGAGGGCGCGCTCGAGATCGAGGGATCCGACCACGCGGTCCTCGGTGGCCCCGAGCGGGAGATCGATCACCGGCACCGGCACCTGGCGCGCCGCGGGCGCCCGCGCCTCGCGCCTCGCGCTACACGCGTCGCAGATCCCAGCGGGTCGTTCGGGGGCGCAGCCATAGGGACAGTCGACGACGGCCGTCATCTTCGGGAGCAGGCCACCGAGGGCCCGTACCGCGGTCGACTTGCCCGTGCCGCGATCGCCGAGGATCAGCACACCGCCGATGGTCGGATCGATCGCCGCGAGGACGAGCGCCCGCTTCATCTCGTCCTGTCCGAGAATCGCCGAGAACGGGAACACCCAGCCCATGCTCAGGGGGCTCCCGTCGGTCGATGGGGGCGGCGAGCCGCGAGTACCGGGAAGACCTGCTGGCTCGTCACGGACTTGGTTCGGGACGGATTCGGTTGCACCGCGGCCGGATCATAGGTTCTCTCGTGCGCTCTCGCCGTGCCCCGAGGCGATTCGTGGGTCGCCGACCCGACCACGCAGCAGCCACACCAGGAAGGCCAGGTGCGAGGCGAGACCGGCGAGCAGGGCGACTCCGATCCATGCGTCCCCGGTGTGCGCGAGCGCCCCGCGGAGCGCGAGCAGGAGCGAGACACCCGAAGCCAGATAGAGCGCGAGGGGACGGACGAGCCGGGTCCGTGCGCTGCGCGCGAGCCACGCTCCCAGCACTCCCAGCTCGACGAGGACGCCCACGATGATCAGATCGATCCACGCGGGGCCGATCTCGAAGCCGAGCGCCGGACTGCTCAGGAAAAGGGCCCGTTCATCGCCACGACTCGTTGATTCAGGTAGGCCGCGAAGCCCACCCACACGAGATACGGCGCGAGTAGTCCGCTCGCAGCCCGCGACCGGGGCCAGAGGAACAGGATCAGGGCCAGCACCGAGATCCAGAGGGTCGCGACCTCGGCCAGCGCGAGGTCGGGGCGGCGGAAGCTGAAGAAGAGACTGCTCCACAGGACGTTCAGGACCGCGTTCACGAAGAAGAGGGTGACGAGCCAGGCGCGCTCGGCGCTGCTCCGAAGCGCGCGCCAGCCCCGGACCGCGGCCAGCACCGCCAGTACGTAGATGACGGTCCAGGCCGGGCCGAAGGCCCAGTCGGGCGGCGTCCAGGCCGATTTGCGCAGGGCTCGGTACCAGGGACCGGTGTCGGTCATGGCGCCGCCGAGCACCGCCACGGCCGATGCCGCCAACGCGGCCACCACGACCGGGCGGCGCCAGAACGACCGGCGCTCGGCGCCCGACTCCGCGGTCGAACGCGTTTGCTCGCTCATTCGGTGGCGAGGTGCTCCCCAGCCGGCATCACCGGCAGGCGCATCGCGTCCGCCTCGCTCTGGCCGACGCGGGCCGCGAGGTGGGCCGCGACCACGAACACGCTCGCCTCGGCCGCGAACACCAACGCGAAGGCCGGCGCCGGCTCGGCCAGGACCGCGCGCGTGGCATCAATGGCCGTCGCGCCGAGGAATCCCCCGAGGCCGAAGGCCGATGCCTGCGCCGCACCCCAGAGGCCCATCCGGGTCCCTTCGCGAGCGCTCCGGCCGGCGCTCGCGAGCGTCATCATCGATCCGATCGCCGCCACCGCGAAGGCCCCGTTCGCCAGTCCGAGACCGAACACCGACGCCTGCAGGGGCCACGCGGGCCCCACCATCGCCCCGACGGACAGCAGGACGAGCGCGAGTGCGGACGCCAGGCACCCGCCCACGGTCCAGAGACGCATGAAGCGTGCACGCGACTCGCCCACCTTGGTGCCCACGAACGCAGTGACGATCATCCCGAGCAGGACGCCGGCATTCTGGGTGCCTGCGAGCTGCGTCGATTCGCCCGGATCGTAGCCGTAGACGATCCCGGCGAAGGGCTCGAGGATCAGATCCTGCGCGCTGTAGGCCAGCATCGACACGAACACGAAGACCGTGAAGCGACGCGCCTGCGGCTCGTCCCAGACCTCGCGGAGGGCGCGGCGGAAGGCGAGGCGTGGCTCGCTCGGGGCCGCTCCCAGCGACGGGTGGCCGCGGCGCTCGAGGCCCCAGAGGGCGAGAGCCGTCATCAGGACCGCGTTCGCGCAGACCCCGGCCGTCACCATCACCAGGCGCTCCATCGAGAAGGGCGAGAGGAGCTGGCCCGCGATCGCAGCGGTCAGGACGAAGCCCGAGATCATCATGATCCAGACGATCGCGGCGGCGGCCGCCTTGCGGGCCGGCTCCACCCGGACCGCCAGGAGCGCGAGGAGATTGGTTCCCGAGGCGCCCACGCCGATGCCGATCAGGAGGAAGGCCACGACGGCCCCTCCGATTCCGAGACCGAGCGAGCCGCTCATCAGGCTGGTGGATCCCGCCGCCAGCAGGGCTCCGGCTGCGAGCGTGACCATGCCTCCCAGGATCCAGGGCGCGCGCGCGCCGCCGAGGTCGGAGCCGTAGCCCCAACGCGGCCGGGACATCTGCACGGCGTAGTGCCAGCCGACCAGGGCGCCCGGCAACATCGCGGGGAGCGCCAGCTCGACCACCATCACGCGGTTGAGCGTCGAGGTGGTCAGGATCACGATCGAGCCCAGCGCCGTCTGTACGAGCCCGAGCCGGATGATGCCGATCCAGCCGAGGCAGGCCTCCTCCCCGGATGCCTGTCCCGTCCGGCCAGCCTGCTGCTCTTGCTCCTGCTCGTGTGCGTGTTCGTGCGCCTTCTTCGGCTTCCGTCGCTGCTGCTGGTCCACGCTTGCCTTCCTCGCCCGACTCCGCGTCTGCAGGCCTCAGTCGTCGAAACCGAAGCGCTTGAGCTTCGAGTAGAGACCCTGTCGGCTCAGCCCGAGCATCTCGGCAGCCGAGGCCCGGTTGTCATCGGTGATCTCGAGTGCGGCCTCGATGCAGAGCTTCTCGATGAAATCGGTGGACTCTCGCACGATCTGCTTCAGCGGAACCCGGCCGACGAGCTGGGTGAGCTGGTCGACCGAACTCGGAAGCTCCTCCCCGATCCGCGGGCCCGATCGGAGCCGGCGGGCCACGCTCCGGATCGACAGGCCGTAGACCGTCGAGTCCCGCATCGGTGCGGTGACGGCCGACACCTCCACCTCTTCCTCGTGGCCGAACCGGTCCCTCAGGATCGTGGTGAAGTTCCGCACGGCTCCGTGGTTCTTCAGGTTCGAGATCAGCACGTTCACGTCGGTTCCGGAACGACCGAGGAATTCCGGCAGGTGGCTCCCGACCGTCTGGGCCGGGCTCGTCAGGTGGGCCATCTCGACGAAGGCCGGATTGGCGGCGAGGATCCGGAGGTCGGGACCCGCCACGACGAGGGCATCCGGCAGCGCCTCGAGGATCCCCATCATCTGATCGTGGCGCCCGAGGTCGGGGGCTGCGGCGCCAGGCGACTCGAGCGCGAGACGAACGATGAGTCGGCTCGCCCCGCCATAGCGGAAGGCCGAGGCCTCGAGATCGCATCGCACGCCGTGGACGAGCTCGATCTTGGGCGCCGAACCCTGGCCGATCGAGAGCGCGTCGCCGATCGCCCGGGCCACCGCTGCCCGCGACCCGTGAGCGACGTACGTCTCGAGGGGCGAACGCAGGATCTCGTCGATCGGGCGGTCGAGCACCCCCGCCGCGGCGGCGTTCACCTCTTCGATCGACTGATCCGCGGTGCCGACGATCAGGAGGGGCTGCGACACGGACCGGAACAGGAGCTCGTAGCGGGCCTCGGCCTCGCGGAGGCGAGAGTAGTCGCGCTCGAGGCTCTGGTGGGCCTCGACGAGACGCTGCTGCAGCGCGGACACCGAACGCAGATCGCGGCCGATGGCGACGATCCGATCGGCTCCCGCGACGTCGACCGACACGTAGCGGATCGGGATGTCGAGCCCGCCGCTCGAGGGATGATTCACCTGACGCCAGCGGCGGCTGGCCGGGTCGGCGTGCAGCAGGTCTTCGATCTTCGGGCGACTCTCGACGGTGACGGTGTCGACCCAGGGCCGGCCCCTCCATGCCTGGTGATACCGCTCGCGCGCCAGGTCCTCGCTCCCGAGGGCCACGTCCTGGATGACGCCGCCGTCGATGACGAGTGCGATGTCCGCAGCGGCCTCGATCACCCCGGCCGTGGCGGTCGGATCGAGCCCGGCCAGGAACCGCTCGGGGCTCTCGAAATGCACATGCTCGCTGGCGGGGGCGTTCCCTTTCATCGCTGCACCACTTCTTCCCGAAAGCCCGGTGTTCAGCGAAGCGCCTGGAAATCAGGAAGCAGCTCACGTCCGACGTCTGGGGCGATCTCGGCATCGAGCGCGACGGCGTCGGCGCCGATCCGTCCGGCGAGCTCGGGGGCCTCGGCGAAGAGGCGTCCCCCGACCAGCACGCGCATGGCCGGATTCGACGAGGCTTTTCGCAGCGTCGCGATCTCGCTCGCGACGTCGTCGGAGATGCTCGTGCAGGCTGCCGAGAGCCCGAGCACGTCGAAGTGGCTGGTGTGGAGGATCGACGCCAGCTCGTCCCGCGACGCGCCGGGCTCGCTCCACACGTGCCAGCCCGCACGCCGGAAGAACTCGGCCACCATCACGAGCCCGAAGGCGTGCTGGTCGGCGCAGGCGGTGGCGAGCAGGATGCGCGGTCCCGCGCTGCGCGAGACGGTCGCTCCCCCGCCCGTGCTCTGCTCGCGCACGACCTCGTGAAGGCGACAGAGAGCGATCGTGACGTCGGCGAAGCTGCAGCGGTCTTCTTCCCAGAGCTCGCCGAGCCGGCGGGCGGCCCGGCCGAGCAGGTCGATGAAGACGCGTTCGAGCGGGACGCCGCGCTCGAGGAGCTCGTGCACGATGGCCCGGGTCGCGGCCGCCGAGTCGTGCAGCACCGATTCGAGCAGGCGGACGTGATCCTGGGGCTTGATCCGCCCCACGCTCTCGACGGAGGGAGGAGACTCCGCCGGGGTCATGTCGCGGGCCATGTCGCGGACCTGGTGGGCCAGGAGCAGGCGCGGGATGATCTCGCCCTCGATGGCGCGGAAGAGCGTGTCGGCTCCTTCGGCGGGAAGTCTCGAGGGTTCGTCGGCGTCGGTGCGGGGACCCCGGTAGAAGCGCCGGAGCTTCTCGCCGAGATAGAGGAAGGCGGAGACTGCTCTCTCGCGGGCCTCGTCCTCGTCGCCGCGATCCACCATCCCCGATTCGACGTCGCTCATGGCCGCACCCCCCCGGACGCTGGCGGCCTCGCTGTTCGATTCGAATCGCTCTCTGTGAGACCGCCGCACAACCCTCCAGAGCGCGAGAGATGCGATCGCCCCCGGGTCGAGCTCCCGTTCGGTTTCCAGCGGGACGGAGCCCAGGACGCCGGGAAGATCAAGACACCATTGTTCCGATGAGTTGGGTCGTGTGTCAATCACGTTTGTCATTTTTCGTCTCGTCGCGTGGTGCCTTCGCGCGTCATCGATCGATCGATCGTCGAGAGCGAAGGATCCCCCCGAAGGATTCGAATTGTCGACGCGACGCCGCCGCCGAGGTGGGGGGCGCAACCCGCGTTCCCCTGCCTGCGGCGCGTTCGCCGTGTTATGCCGATCCCGCCGATCCCGGCTGGGAAAAGAGGATCTGGAGCGCACCGGCGGCATCGTCCACCGCTTCGCCCCGTTTCGATGCGGCCCGCAGCGCGGTCATCGGGTGCGCCATGAGCCGAGAGACGATCCGATCGGCTGCGCGCTCGGCGACCGAGGGCTCCCCCGCCAGGTAGGCCACCTCGCGGCGGCAGATCGCGGTCAGGGTCTCACGCAGGGGACGGAGTGCGCGCCGGGCCGAGTGCAGCTCGAACCAGTGCATGATCTCGACGACGCCCTGCTCGACGTGGGCCTCGGCCGCGGGAACGGCGGCGTGGCGCGAGCGCTCCACCTCGACGGCTTCCGGATGCAGGGTGTCGAGATCGACGAGCTTCGCGCCGGCCAGCGCTCCGATGGCGGGGTCGACGTTGCGGGGGACCGAGACGTCGATGACGAGCAGGTCGCGGGGCACGGAGACGCCCCCTGCAGCGCGACGCACGCGGACGAGGCGCTCGCGCTGCACGATGGGCTCGCTCGCGCCGGTCGCCACGATCGCGACGTCGGCCGATCCGAGCAGAGGGTAGAGCCGCTCGAAGGACGCGACTTCGGTGGTGCCGAGATCCCGAGCCAGCTTCTCGGCGCGGGCCGCGCTGCGATTGACGAGGGTGATGTCGTCGGCACCGCGCGCGAGCAGCGACCGTGCCGCCTGCGCTCCGATCTTCCCGCACCCCACCACGACGCAACGCCGCCCGGCCAGCCCGTCGAGATGGACGGCTGCGTGACGGGCGGCCTCGGAGCCGACACCGCTGCGCGTCGCCATGAGCTGCGTCTCGCGCTTCACCTGCTTGCCGATCCGGAACGCATTCTCGAAGAGACGATGCAGGTGGGCGCCGACCGCTCGCCCCGCCACGGCCTCGCGGAAGGCCCGCCGTAGCTGGCCGAGGATGTGGATGTCTCCGAGGATCTGGGACTCCAGGCCAGCGGCGACCCGGAGGAGGTGGCGGGCCGTGTCCTCGCCGATCCGGATCTTGGCGCACGCGAGGAGCTTCTCGGCCTCGGGTCCGGGCGCGCCGGCCCAGGCCTCTGCGATCCCCTGGGCCCGCGCATCGAGGCTCGCGGCCGGGTCGGTCCACCAGCAGTAGACCTCGACCCGGTTGCAGGTGCGTGCCACCACGACCTCTTCGGCACCCTGCGCAGCGAGTGCCGCGTAGAGCTTCGGTACGTCCTCGTCCTCGAGATGGAATCGCTCTCGCACCTCGAGGCGGGCGCGGCGATGGTCGAGACCGAACGAGACGAGCATGTTGCTACCGATCCCCCATGCCGGTCGAAGATCCGAGCGGACGGGGCGTCACCTGCTCGGGGAGCACGACCCTCCCGGCCAGTCCTGTCAGCACGTCGGCTCCCTCACCGTCCAGCCCCGGAAGGGCCCGGAGGCGACGGTAGGCGCGCCGCATGATCCGATGGCTCTGGGCTCGCGGTCGATCGCCGCCCCGGGCACGTCCATTCCGGCTGTCCTCCTCGAGGTCTTCCGCGTCGTCCAGGAGCTGGTAGGCCCAACCGAGCGAGCGTCCGAATGCATCGAGCCCCGCACAGGTGGCGTCGTCGGCCCCCGCCACGCGGGCACCCGAGGCGAGCGCGAAGGCCGGAAGTGCCGTGCTCTTCTCGCGGTGCAGTCGTCGCGCGGCGCCGGCGAGGCGACCGGTCGCGGCGACATCCATCGCCTGCCCGCCCGACATGCCCTGCAATCCGACCGTCTTTCCCCAGTCCGAGGCCAGGCGGCCGCCGTGACGCCCTTGCGCACCGAGCAGCTCCACGGTTCGCGAGAGGAGACCCACGGAGAGGAGGATTGCGCCCGCCGAGCCGACCAGACGATGCGTGGCAGGCTGACCGCGGCGGAGCGGCGAATCGTCCATGCAGGGCAGGTCGTCGAGAACCAGCGACGCGGTGTGCGTGAGCTCGACGGCGACCGCCACGTCGAGGGCGGCGCCGCGCCGCGTGCCGAAGGCCTCGGACGCCGCGAGCGTGAGCAGCGGTCGCCAGCGGCGGCCGCCGCGGCCCTCGGTGCCGATCGCGCGCGCGAGCACCGCGGGCAGCCCATCGAAGGCGCGCCCGAGCTCGCTGCACACCTCGGCCAGACGCGTCTCGAGAAGCTCGAGATTCTCGTCGACGAACCCGTCGAGCAGGGCCGGGGCCGGCGCTGCCTGGAGCCGGGCAACCGGGTGGGAGACGGGGGGCGCAGGGAAGGCCAGGCTCATGTGGCCACCAATCCGGTCAGATGACCGATGTTCTTGAAGAAGATCCGCGCGTGCGCCATCGGGCGGGCGCGCACCAGCTTCTTGCGCATGTAGCCTTCGAAGGTGAGTTGCTGGACGTCGCGATCCTGGCAGATCGCGACGAACCGCTCGCGTCGCGCGTCGTTGGCGTACCAGAACCGCTGCATCACCCCGAGTGCGAAGAAGACCTGACCGTGGTCGAAGAGGAATCGCCGGCGCGCGCGTCGCAGCGCCCGGGCCGACCCGGTGGCGAGGAACTCGTCGACCGAGCGCGCGGCGAGGCGCCCTCCGGTCATCGCGTAGAAGATGCCCTCACCGGACGAGGGTGCGACGACCCCGGCGGCGTCGCCGGCGAGCACCACGTCGCGCCCGTTGTCCCAGCGTCGCAGCGGCTTGAGCGGAATCGGAGCGCCCTCGCGACGGATCGTGGCCATTCGGCCGAGCCCGGTGCGCCCGCGCAGGGCCGAGACGGCCTGGCGAAGATCGAAGCGCTTCTGGCAGGTGCCGGTTCCCACGCTGGTCGTGTCGCCGTGGGGGAAGATCCAGGCGTAGAAGTCGGGACTCAGCTCTCCGTCGTAGTACACGTCGCACCGCTGCGGCCCGAACTCTTCGTCCGATGCATCGACCGGCGATACCACGTTCTCTTTTAACGCGAAGACCACACGGCCGCGGGTGTTGGCGCCCGTGACCTCCTGCTGCGCCACGCGTGACGCCGCGCCGTCGGCGCCGATCACCGAGCGCGCCTTCACCACCGCGTCGGCCCCGTCGCGATGGCGTTGCTGGGTGAAGCGCACACTCAGCACGCCTCGCTTGTCCCGATCGATGCCCCGGAAGATCCCGGTCTTGCGAATGGCCCCGAAGCGGGCGGCGCGCTCGCGCAGCCATTCGTCGAAGTGCTCGCGGTCGACCATCCCCACGTATCCGTCGCCGACCGGAATGTCGACGGCGCGTCCGCGCGGCGACAGGATCCGCGCGGTGTCCACACGGTTCACCAGCTGCGTCTCGGGGACGTCGAAGTCCTCGAGCAGCTGGGGCGGGACGGCTCCGCCGCAGGGCTTGACCCGTCCAGCGCGATCCAGGAGGACCACGCTGCGGCCGGCCTCGGCGAGCTCGGCGGCCGCCGTGGCTCCGGCGGGCCCACCGCCCACCACCACGGCGTCGTACACGGGTGCGATCTGGGTCACGCGACCTCCTGTTCCCGGGGATCGAGCTCTCCGGGCTGCGGGCTGACGCCGTAGCGGGCGGCCAGACGCCACGCCGTGCGCGGCACCATCCGCCACAGACGGCGCGGTTGATGCCGGCGCAGACTCACGATTCCTTCGAGGGCCTTCATGTCGATGCGGGCCCGGGCGAACTCGAGGCCGCGCGGCCCGAAGCGACGCTGCATGCGGGCGACGAGAGGCCGTAGCCAGCGCGGGATGCGACGAACGGGAAGGCCGCCCGAGGCCCGTTCGAGGTTGCGCAGGAAGCCGTGGACGGGCTTCTCGCGGCGCCCCGCCGTGGTGAGCGGATGGGTCTCGAGTTCGTCGGCCACCAGGCCGAGCAGGCTGCGACCGCGCTCGTTCCGAACCAGGAGCCACTGGTCTCCGTCCCCGCCCAGGTAGCCGACCGTGATGTCCGCGAGCGAGTTCACGTAGTCCATGCACGAGCGGCAGGTGAGCGGGATGAAATCGTCGGGCAGATCGGCGATCGGAAGCTGGAGGAAGGGGATCGTACGCGCGCTCCCGTCGCGGAAGCGGATCTCGACCTGGTAGTCCGTGCGGAACTCGAGATAGGTCACGTCCTCGGCACGGTCGGTCAGCCGAGCGAGGAAATCGTGGAAGTGCTCGGTGCTGGTGTTGTCGCTGCAGGGCGTCCCGATCACGTACAGGGCCTCGAGTCCGAGCTCGAGCTCGAGCGTGCGAAGCGCGTGCACCTGACACGGGATGCCGATCACCGCCAGCCGCCGGTAGCCCGACGCCTTCACCTGATCGAGCAGGGCGAGCAGGGGCGAGAATCCCATCTTCATGCCGCGGCACGCAGCCATCGCCTCGGGACGCGTCACGATCACCGGGCGCGGCCGCCAGCGGTCGTCGGGGTCGGCGGCCGTCGCGAGCACGGCGTCCACGGCCCCCGTCTCGAGGAGCCGCTCGGCGATGCGGGTCGTGATGCCGGTCCATTGGGCGCCGTCGGTCGGCTGGCGCTTGCGCGCTCGGACCATGTCGAGGAGCGGACCGAAGTAGAGCTCGTCGGCGCGCTCGGGATCGCGCTCCCGGCCGTGCACGCGCTGCTCGAGCGCCTCGTAGCGGGGCCGGATGAACTGACAGGCGCGGCCACACCGGGTGGGATCGGAGCTGCGCGACACTCCACAATCGGTGCACAGATCGCGGTGCGGAGCCGGCGCCAGGAACGGTTGCTCGATCCCTGCCGAGGGGATGTGGGAGAGGGCGACCGAGATCTGGCTCATGCGCCGATGCTCCTCGTTCCGCTCCCCTCAGCGGCGCAGGTTCGGGAGGCCCGATCTCGCCTGCCGGGGAACGGGGCACCGGGACCGTGTGGAGTCCGGTGCCGTGAGCCGCCGGGCAGTACATTCCCGTCTCTGAGCGGCAGCAGTGTCATCTTATCACGACATGCATTGACGTCAATTCATATTGACACTCATTCCGAGCAATTCTGGCGCGCAGCAAGGGGGGCCATGGGGCCCTGCGGGGACCGCTGCGGGTCAGCGTGCGAGACGCGGCATGCGGAAGGGCAGGAGCCACTTCACCCAGCGGCTGCGGAACCGGTCGAGCGAGAGGCTCTCGTGGACGGCCGTGACCGGCTCACCCAGCAGGCCGGCGGACAGCAGCGACCGCGCGTAGAAGGGGGTGTCCTCGAGGGTCTGGACCACCCGAGGCGGCGTGTCGCGCTCGCTCCGGGTGCGGCGGGGCACCCGCCAGAGGCCCATGGGCAGATCGGCGGCGGGCGGGGGCTCGAAGGCTTCGACCTTCCGACCCGGCAGGAATCGCAGCGCCAGCGAACGGGGGTCGCCCGTCCGGGGTACGACGTCGTAGAGCACGGCCGAGCTCCCATCGGCCAGGTGGCTCCGCGACCAGTGCCAGCCTCGGAAGCCGTTCTCGAGGGGCTCGTCGCCCCAGTTCGAATCGGTGTAGGCCGGCCCGGACCATGACAACGACGGGTGCTCGAACGCGACCTCCACCCTCGCGAGAGGGGACACCGGGCACCAGTGATGGCGTGCCTTGGCGTCGAGCGGGAAGGCCTCGCCGAGGATTTCGCCGGGACGCAGCGTCACCCGGCCCCGAACGCGGCGCGGGATGGGCACGCTCACCTCGTCGACGTCGACCACGAGCGCCCCATCGATCCAGGCCAGCGAGCTCGGGCCGATGCCGAGCGAGCTGCGATCTCTCACCAGTCGACCGCGTCCACGTTCGGTCATGGCCCAACGCGCCGAGCCCTTGGTGTAGAGCGCCACGTTCAGGGCGCAATGATCGTCGGGGTCGTTGTGTCCGCGTTCGCGCGCCCAGGCGTAGTAGGGCGAGAAGACGCTCCCGATGAAGGCGATCAGGGTGAGTCCGTGCCGCCCGTCGTCACTCGTCGCATCGAGGTACCACCAGACGTAACCGCCCGGCGGGACGTCGCCGTCGAAGCGAGGTCCGCGATCAGCCCCGCCGCCGCCAGACGGCCCGAGATCGCCGCCATGGGCACCCCCGGACCCGGATGCGTGCTGCCCCCCGCCATGTAGAGGCCCGGAAGCCCCGTGCGGTGGTCGCGGCGGCGGAACGAGGCCTGCCAGCCGTGCGAGGCCGGACCGTACAGCGCGCCTCCCGTGCCCGGGAACAGACGCTCGAAGTCGTGAGGCGTCGTGACCCGCATCGTCTCCGGCGCCCGATGGACGTCGAGACCGCAGCGGCTCAGGTGGTCGAAGGTTCGGGCTTCGCATCGCTGGATCTCCATGGCCGACATGGGCGCTCCGTCGCCGGCGGCCGGCGCATTGACCAGACAGAAGAGTCGCTCGGGGCCATCGATCGCTGCGCCGTCGCGACCGTCCCGGTCCTGGGCACACACGTATACCGTGGGTGCTCGCGGAGTCCTGGATCGCCCGAACACGTCGTCGAACTCGGCGCGGTAGTCGCTCGAGAAGAACACGTTGTGATGGCAGAGCGGGAAACCGGTGGTCTTCGCCTCCAGGCTCCAGGTGATGGCCGACTGGGATCGTTCGGCGCGCGGCCGCCCCCCGATCGCGCGGGCCGCGATACCACCGAGCCGTCCCCCTGCGACGGCGGCGACGTCCGTGTTCAGGACCACCGCGTCGACGGCGAGTGCCTCGCCCGTGTCGAGTCGCACCCGCGCGACCCGCGAGCCTTCGGCCTCGATCTCGCGAACCTCGACGCCGTAGCGGATGCTCGCGCCGAGCTTCTCGGCCAGCGACGCGAGGGCGAGCGCGAGCTGGTGCATGCCGCCCTCGATCTGCCACACGCCTTCTCGTTCCACGTGGGCGATCAACATCAGGGTGGCCGGCGCCCGGAAGGGCGAGGCGCCCACGTAGGTGGCGTAGCGGCCGAAGAGCTGTCTCAGGCGCGGATCGTGGAAATAGCCCCCCAGAGCCGACCAGAGCCGTGTGAAGGGTCGGATGCGCCAGAGTTCGCCGAGACGGGTGATCCCGACGTTCCCGACGAGCCCGAACAGGCTCGGTTTGGGTCGGCGGATGAAGGAGCTCTCGAGGGTGTCGTGGATCGCGCGAGCATCGTGGCAGAAGCGTCGGTAGCGACGCGCCTCGGCCGGGCCCGAGAAACGCGCGATGGCGTCGGCCGAGCGGTCGATCCCGGGAAACAGGTCGAGGCGCTCCTGCTCGCTCCAGGCGTGCCGAGCCAGGATCTCGACCGGACGCATGGCGACGCTCGTCTCGAGCGAGGTGCCGGCGTCGTCGAACAGGTCCTCGAAGACCTGGCGCATGGTCAGGACGGTGGGACCGGCGTCGATCTTCGCGCGCCCGATCGCGATCTGGCGCATCTTGCCGCCCGGGGCATCGCCGCGCTCGAGCAGGCTGACGTCGAGACCGCGTCGGGCGAGATCGATCGCCGCGACCAGACCGGCCACTCCCGCTCCGACCACGGCGACTCGTTGCGTGCGCATGGAGTCCCGCCTCGTGGATGGCTTCGAGCCGTCGAAGATAGATCGGGGTCCGGCGGGCGCCATCCGCTGCGTGGCAGGCGGGACAGGGGAGTGCGAGGCTCGGGCCATGCGACGCTGTCCCCTTTCCCGGTGGCTGGCCGACCGGAGGCCGGAGGGCCGCCGCACCGCTCGACTCCCTGCGGCTCGTCGACGTCCCGCTCGCCAGGACCCGATTCGCCCGAACCCTGTTCGCTCGGACCTCGTTGGCCCGGACCCTGTTCGCCTGGAGCTGATCGACCCGGACCCGTGGGGCCGCTCTCGGCCCCGGGCGCGCGACGAAGGCTGAGCGTGTCCGTGAGTGTCCGACAGAGCTGGCGGGTGGGCTGGCTCTCCCTCCGCAACCGTTGGCTCTCGAGCCGGCGCTTCCAGTACTGGGCCGCCCGGCTTCCGGTGACACGCTGGGTGGCGCGCCGGCGGGCGCGAAGGCTCTTCGACCTCTGCGCGGGCTTCGTCTACTCCCAGGTGCTCCTGGCCTGCGTCCGGCTCGAGCTGCTCGAGATCCTGAGGAACGGCCCGCAGACGGCCGATGGGTTGGCGACGCGCGTCGCGGTTCCGCGTCCGGCGTTGGAGAGGCTCCTCGGGGCCGCCACGGCGCTCCGTCTGCTCGACTGCGTGGGCGGGGAGCGCTACGCGCTCGGCCCGGACGGTGCGGCCTTGCTCGCCAATCCCGGCATCGCCGCGATGATCGAACACCACCCTCACCTGTATGCCGATCTTGCCGATCCGGTTGCGCTGCTGCGGGCCGAGACGGGCCCGACGCGTCTCGGACGCTACTGGCCGTACGCTCGCGCCGCCGACCCGTCCGGGCTCGGCGACGACCAGGTGGCGACCTACAGCCAGCTGATGTCGGCGTCCCAGACATTGATCGCTGGTCAGGTGCTCGACGCCTACGCGCTCGATCGGCACCGCTGTCTGCTCGACGTGGGGGGCGGCGAGGGCACCTTCCTCGCGAGCGTGGCCGAGCGCGTGCCGGGCCTGCGTCTGGTGCTCTTCGACCTGCCTGCGGTGGCCGAGCGCGCTCGCGCACGGTTCGCGACGCAGGGACTCGCGGGGCGGGCCCAGGTCGTCGGCGGGGACTTCCGTTCCGAGCCGCTCCCGAAGGGTGCCGACGTCGTGTCGTTGGTGCGCGTCGTTCACGACCAGGACGATGCAGAGGCGCTCCAGCTCCTGCGAAGGGTGCGTGAGGCCCTCCCCGACGGTGGCGTGCTGCTCGTGGCCGAACCGATGGCGGGCACGGCGGGCGCAGAGCCCATCGGGGACGCCTACTTCGCGTTCTATCTGTGGGCGATGGGGAGTGGCCGGGCGCGACGGCCGGCCGAGCTCGCCGCTCTGCTCGAGCGCGCAGGCTTCGACGATCCGCGCCTGCTCCACACGTCGATGCCGTTGCAGGTGCAGGTGATGGTGGCCAGCGCCGGCGATGCGTGAGCGCTATCAGGACCCGCCCGCGGCGGTCGGCTGGATCGCCTGGGCGGGCACCCGCTCGAGCGCCTGCCGGAACCAGGGCGTGTAGCGTTCCGGCCTGCGTGCGACGTCCTGCCGAAGCGCTTCACGCTCCCACCACTCGGTGCCCGCGACCTCGTCGGGCGCCGGCGACAGCTCGCCGTTCGCCTCGCCCACCAGCACGTGGTCGAACTCGCGTTCGGTCAGGCCCGAGACCGGGTCGTCGGCGGCGTAGACGAACTGGAACACGGGTCGCAGCGCGACGTCGATTCCGAGCTCCTCGCGAACACGACGCGCGGCCGCTGGGCCCACCGGCTCCCCGGGGCGCGGGTGTCCGCAGCAGGCGTTGGTCCACAGCAGCGGGAAGTGGTACTTCGCCGCGGCGCGTTGCTGCAGGAGCATCCGGCCGGTGGCGTCGAACAGGAACACCGAGAAGGCGCGGTGCAGACGGCCGCCATCCTGGTGGGCGGCGAGCTTCTCGGCGCTACCGATCTCGCGGTCGTGCTCGTCGACGAGGACCACGCGTTCGAGCGCGGAGTCGGGAGCGGGACATCGAGCGGCCATCGGGACACGAGCCTAGGCCAGCGGAGCCCGCCGACCCAGGGCCGCCGGAGAGGTCGCGGGGGTCTTGCCGGGACGTGTCGGGCGGAGGGCGCAACGCATCGACATCGGCTCGACAAACGGGAGCCCGCGCGGATAGGCTTGGGTGGGTAGACCCCGGGCGATCGTCGCCGACGGAGATCCCTCGTTGCACGAGACAGCGCGCCCCTCCCACAGCGGACTCCGCACCCCGGCGGCCGTCGACCCGACCGGCCAGGAGGGCTGATGCCGGCCCCGCGCGTCGCCGTCGTCGGAGCCGGGCTCGGAGGGCTCGCGGCGGCACTACGCCTCCAGGCCGCGGGTCTCGACACCACCCTGTACGAGGCGCGCGACGCGCCCGGTGGTCGCGCCTACGTCTATCGCGAGGCCGGCTTCACCTTCGACGCAGGCCCGACGGTGATCACCGCACCCTCCTGCCTCGAAGAGCTCTTCGCGGCGTCGGGGAAATCGCTCTCCGACTTCGTCGAGCTGATCCCCAATCGGCCCTTCTACCGGATCCAGTGGAGCGACGGCGAGCGCTTCGACTACGACGGGGACCCGGAACGCCTGCGCGCCGAGATCCGGCGCCTGGCCCCCGGTGACCTCGAGGGCTACGACCGGTTCCATCGCTACAGCGGGCGGGTCTTCGACGCGGGCTACCGCGGGCTCGTGGCGACGCCCTTCCTCCGGATCCGCGACATGCTGCGGGTCGCGCCCCAGCTGGTCGGTCTTCGTGCCGACCGCTCGGTCTATCGGACGGTGGCCCGCTTCGTGCGCAACGAGCGGCTCCGACAGGTGCTGAGCTTCCATTCGCTGCTGATCGGGGGGCATCCCTTCGAGACCAGCGCGATCTACACCCTGATCCACTATCTCGAGCGTGAAGAAGGCGTCTTCTTCGTACGCGGCGGGACGGGGGCGCTGGTCGACGCCATCGTGCGGAGATTCGTCGATCTCGGCGGCCGACTCGAGCTCTCGACGCCGGTACGGCACGTCCAGGTCGACGGTGCGGGGCGACACCGCGTCGCGACGGAGCGGGGCGAGACCGACTTCGACGCCGTCGTGTCGAACGCCGACGTCCACCACACCTACGACCGCTTGTATGCCGGCCATTCCGTGGCGCGTCGGCGCGCCCGTCGCCTCGAACGGATGGACTGGTCGATGTCGCTCTTCCTGATCTATTTCGGGACCGACCGGCGCTACGACGACCTGGCCCACCACAGCGTGCTCCTCGGGCCGCGCTACCGGGGGCACCTCGACGAGATCTTCCATGGCGACCGCTTGCCCGACGACTTCAGCCTCTACCTGCACGCGCCGACGGTGAGCGACCCTTCGCTGGCACCCCCCGGCTGCGAGTGTTTCTACGTCCTGAGCCCGGTGCCCCATCTCGGCCACGCCGAGATCGACTGGGATCGCGTGGGGCCGGAATACGCCGAGCGAATCCTCGCGTCGCTCGAGGCCGTGCTCCCGGGTCTTCGTCGACATCTGGTGGTGAAGCGCCTCTTCACGCCGATCGACTTCCAACGGGAGCTCGCGGCCTGGCAGGGCTCGGCCTTCTCGGTCGCACCGACACTTCGCCAGAGCGCCTGGTTCCGTCCC
>CAYYUT010000011.1:0-19355 GCA_964474935.1 uncultured Spirochaetales bacterium | reverse complement strand
CCGAGGTCGTGTCCCCCTCCCGAAAATCCAGCAAGAATCGGACTTGACCGTCGAGAACGGGCGCAAGGTCTCGGATGTGTCCCGAGATCTCGGTGTCAGCCAATAGACGATCTACGTCTGGCGCCGCCAGGCGCGCATCGACGCCGCCCTCGCAGCCGGCCTCACGGACCCGGCGAGGGGGCGGAGCTCGAGGCGTCCAGGGGACGCATGTGAGCGCTGGAGACCGCGCCCGTCGCCCACCGGAAGGCGCACCGCGCGCTTGACATCTCACCGCATCTAACCAATCCTCCTGCCTCCTCTTTCTCGGGAACGACCATGGCGAAGAGCGAGATCACCGGAAAGCGCAAGATGAGCGGGAACAACGTGTCCCACTCGAACATCAAGACCCCGCGCTGGCAGAAAGTGAACGTCCAGAAGCGACGGATCTGGGTTCCCGAAATCGGTCGCTTCCTCACGGTGAAGCTGACCGCCAGCGAGATTCGAACCGTCGACAAGATCGGCTTCGTTGCCTTCGCGAAGCGTCACGACTTCAAGATTCCCGGGCTCAAGTAGGCACGCGCACGACCGAGCCCGTGCGGCCGTTGCCTACGGACGCACGTTGGGTCGCGCCCGCGGCTGAAAGCGAGGAGCCAGGTGGGCGCGACGCCCATGTCGCGCGGGCCCTCGGGCCTGCCGCGCGCGCCGCCGCAGACCAGCATTTCGGAATACCCGCTCTGCCGTCTCTCGTGGATTCTCCTCGACCCCTCGCAGCAGGTGGGCCGACGCGCACATGCCAGGTCCTGCGGCCCGATGCCCGGTCGCGCCGTCTCGTCTCTCGACCCGATTCTTGAGCCCGGTTCAACTCGATCGAGACCCTCGTCTCCAGCTTGCCTCCAGGCAGCGCGTATCCCTACGAGAGGCTGCAGCTGCCGAGCCGGAGCACGTCCCGAACGGTGTCTGGTCGCCTTCGACATCGGCCCTGTGGCCCCTCGAGCGGGCTGCAGGCGCGCGGTGGGCCACCGCGGAACGCTGGTCCGTCGGGCGGCGGCCGGGACCCCCAGGTGGAACGCAGAATCCCAGGTGGGAATCGTGGGGCGGCGTGCTGGCGCACTTCGGGGCTCCGGACGGAAACATGCTCACTCTACTCGGCTCCCGATCGTCGGGGTCGCGCCCAACCAACTATGGCTAGCTTCTCAGCTGGCCGGTTCGCGTGCCCAGTCGATCGGAGCTCGGGTAGCCTTCGCGCATCGAACGCACGAAGGAAGCCGGGCGCATCGGGAGCGGCCGGGCGGCTGCGCTGATTCTCTGGTGGTGGCGCCAGTCGGAGCACGAGTGGGTTCGTTCGAGATCCTTGCCGAGATCGCAGTTGGAATCGCTGGCTTCGGCACCATTGCGATCGTGCTCGGCCGGGATCCCACGCCCGGCTCTCCGGAGTTCTATCGAACATCGAGCCTGTTCCTCTCCAGTCTCGGTGCTCTGTTCCTGGCGCTCCTGCCGATTGGTCTCCAGACCGCAGCCATCTCCGAACCGATGATCTGGCGCATCTCCAGCGCCGCGGTTGCGGCATTCCTCGCGGCCTTCGCGGTCGTCTCCGTCCGTCTGCGGCGGCAACACCTCGAGCGGTCATTGTGGCTCGGCCCGGCTGTGATCTCGACCGTCGCTACGTCGAGGCTGCTGATTCTCGTGTTCTTGCTGTTGAACACGACCGGCCTGGTGTTCGCGCCGGGCCCGGTCTGGGTCTTCTTCGGCGTCGTATGGCTACTTCTCTACGCCTGCCTCATTCTGGTCCGGATCGTCTTCGTTCCGCCGAGTCCGAGCCAGGCGCCAGCGAACGAGTCGTGGGGCCGGGGTGACAGGGGTTCGACATCGACACGTCCGGCGACTTCCCGATCGAGGGCCAGGTGATGGTCGGCTCGCGCGACCGACACAGGATTCGTAGGCGGACCCGCCCGGTCGGGGTCGCAGTGTTCGCGGCCGCACGCCTCCGGGGGCGAGTCGACCGGACTGCTTCGTTCGAGCACCCGGCGGCTCGGCCTCGCGGCCATCGTCCGATGCTCCATGGTCGCGGCTAGCTCGACGGCCGTCCGAATTCGTCGATCTTCTCCCGGAACACCCGCTCCAGCTCGTCGGGCTTCGCGATCCGGTCCAGGTTCTCGAGCAGGAAGGTGAGCAGGTAGTTGTTCCCGAACCCGTACTCGGCGTTGAGCTCGCGGAGCTTCGTATACGCCTCCTCCGACAGGGCCGCGCTGAACCGTCTGGGCAGCGGATGGCTCTTCGCTCGCTGTCGGGGCATGGGTGTCTCCGTATCCTTCGAAGCGCTCACCGTATGGGGATGGCGTCCGCTTGGCAAGGCGAGGCGGCGGGGCGGTCGGCTCGGGCTCGGCCTGGGGTGGAGCCGACATCCACGGGGGCTCGCCGCGTGCCCGACCCTCGGTCTCGATCGGCGCGCGCTCCCGTTCGTCGGGCAGCGCCCGAAGCGATGCTGTCACCGGTGCGCTGCTGGGGCTAGCATCGCTTGCATGGAGTTCCTCGATACACCCGACGCGCGCTTCGCGAATCTGAAGGACTACCCCTTCGAGCCGCACTTCCAGGTCGTCGATGCCTCGGGCCTGCGGATGCACTACGTGGAGGAGGGGCCGCACGACAGCGCGCCGATCCTGATGCTTCACGGCGAGCCCAGCTGGTCGTACCTGTATCGCTCGATGATCCCGGTCGCCGTTGCCGCGGGGCGTCGCGTGGTGGCTCCCGATCTGATCGGCTTCGGGAAGTCGTCGAAGCCGATGGCTCGCGCCGACTACACCTACCAGCGTCATTGCGATTGGGTGCAGGCGCTGATCGAGACGCTCGACCTCCGCGAGATCACGCTCGTCTGTCAGGACTGGGGGTCGTTGATCGGGCTGCGGCTCGCCGCCGAGCTCGAGGAACGCTTCGCGGCCATCGTCATCGGAAACGGGGGCCTGCCCGACGGCGGCACGGGCCAGCTCGGCCTCCGTGGCCTGCCGAACGCGCTCGCCTTCCTGGCCTGGCGAGGCTTCGCGCGGTTCTGGCCGACGCTCCCGGTGTCGCGCATCCTCCAGCTCGGAACGCAGCGGACCCTCGATGCCGAAGAGCTGCGGGCCTACGAGGCGCCCTTTCCGGGCGAGCGGTACAAGACGGGCGCGCGCGTCTTCCCGCGGCTGGTTCCGATCGCGCCGGGCGACCCCGCCGTGCCGCGGAACCGGGCGGCCTGGCAGGTTCTCGAGCGCTGGGAGAAGCCGTTCCTCACGGCATTCAGCGATGGCGACCCGATCACCCGGGGAATCGACCGGGTGCTCCAGCGGCGGATTCCCGGCGCCCGCGGGCTGCCCCACGCGACGCTAAAGGGCGGGCACTTCCTCCAGGAGGACTCGGGACCGGAGCTCGCCGCCCTGGCCGTCGGGGCCGCAACGCTCCGGGCGTAGACACCGCCCGGCCCGCCCCCGCTAGCCCGCGGCCCGTCGCCACACCGATACGTGGGTGCGGCTCTCGTCGCCGAATGTCTCGCGCGACCAGCTTGCCCAGCGATGGCAGAGGGACATGCCCGCGAGCCGCGCCATCAGATCGAGCTCCGCCGGCCACACGTAGCGATGCGGCGTGGAGATCGTCCGGAGAGTGCCTTCCTCGATCCAGTAGTGGCGCGAGCGCAGTGTCTGGCGCGCGAAGTCGAGGTACTCGTCGAAGCCGAGATGCGTGCCGCCCACATCGAACGCCCGCACGCGCTCGCCTGGCGGCAGGCGGCGAAGATCGGGAACGCCGACCTCGACCACGAAGCATCCACCGTCCTCGAGATGGGCGGCGGCATTGCCGAAGCAGGCCACCTGCTCGTCCTGTGTCGTCAGGTTGGTGAGGGTGTCGAAGACGAGGTAGACCAGCCGGAAGCGCCCTGGCACGCGCGTCGTCGCGAAGTCGCCGACCGTCAGGCCCACCTGCTCGGAGCCGGGCTTGCGCCGGAGCTGCTCGATCATCGGCTCGTAGAGAGCGATGCCGGGCACCGGCACCCCGCGTCGGGCGAGCGGCAGCGCGACGCGGCCGGTGCCGACGCCGAACTCGAGGGCGGGGCCGTCGCCGGCCAGCGCTTCGAGGAGGTCGAGCATCGGTTCGAGTCGCTCGGGTCGCGACATGGGGGCCATGTCGTCGTCGTACCGCGCCGCGATCTCGGCGTCGAAAAGGACCTTCGTCACGAGCCCCGATCCCCAGAAGAAGCGCGCGCTCGCTGCCCGGACGGGCCGGCACCAGGACCGCCGCGCAATGGCGACGCAGCCAGGAACTGCGACCGCTCCGCCGGCGACCACCTCCCCAGCGCCCAGCGGCCGGAACGCCGCCGGGCGTGGGGCTCGGTCGTGGGCGGCCGGGGCCTCATCCGCCGACGTAGCCCTGGTAGGCGGCAATGAGTCCGGCCAGACCGAGGAGGAGCGCGATGAAGATGGCGACCCCCAGCCGAGCCGAGCGCCGCGCGCGCTCCTTCTGCCACCAGTTGCGGGGTCGCATGCCGCGCCACAGGAAGGTCAGCATCGCCGCCAGTGTCAGTGCCGTCACGTTCCCGACGGCGAGCATCAGGGCCGCCAATGAGCCGTTGAGCTCGCCGCGAGCCAGCACGATTCCGCCGGCCACGGCCGGTGGCAGGAGTGCCACCGCCACCATCACCCCCGTCAGGTAGGTCGGGACGCCGGTCGTGTAGGACAGCGCGCCGGCGCAGCCGGCGGCCAACGCCAACACCAGATCGGACACCGCCACCTGGGTGCGCGAGGCCACCTCGGCCGTGTTCGGGTCGGCGTCGAGAGCCAGTCCGAGCAGGGCCGCGGATCCGAATGCGATCACCAGACCCGCCGAGTTGGTGGCGAGAGCACGGCGGATCAGGGGGCCGTCGCCGAGCACCATCCCCAACGCCAACGCCATCGTGGGGCCGAGCAACGGGGCGACGACCATGGCTCCGATCACGGCCGCCGTGTTGTTCCGCGCCAGGCCGATGGCCGCCACGACGGATGCCAGCACGACGAGCGCCACGTACATCTGATTGAAGCGTGCGGTGTCGGCGATGCTGGCATAGACCTCCTCGCGGCTGACCGCCGCTGCCGTTCGAGCGTCGGTGCGGGAGCTCTTGACCGAGCTCGCGAGTGGCCGAGGCAGCACGCCGTCGAGGGGCTGCACCAGCACGAGCAGGCCCCCGCGGCTCGCGAGCCGCTCGTGGAGCCGGTCCAGCAGCTCGCCCGTGCGCTGCGCCCCGGCGACGGCATACACGATCGCTCCGAAGCGGCCGCCTTCGTCCACCCAGTCTTCGAGGCTGAGCCCGTCGAGCGCATCGCGGGCATCGGCCGCCAGCTCGGTCGGCACGTGCACCTGGATCATCCGAAGGGCCAATGGTGTTGCTCCCTGCGCGACCTGCGAAGCCGGGGGCCGGTCCTCCACCCGAGAGCGTTGCCGGCGTGTCCGCGTGCGTTCCGGGGCGAGGCGCGGCGTCTTCTCCGGTCGGCATGGTACCGTTCACGCGCCGAGTCGGGAGCGGCGAGACGATGCAGATCGAGGACGCCAACGAGCTCTTGCGGCCGGGCCACCTGGCGCTCGAATCGGGCTACACGCGGCTCGCCGACGGACAGCTGCACGTCGCCGCGTGGACGACCATGCCCGGTTGCACCGGCCGCATGGTCGAATGGTGGTTCGGCTACCTCGAGACGACCGAGCAGTACAAGTGGTGGCACCCCAAGGACCATGTCTGGTGCGAGTGGGTCGGTGAGCGCGGCACCGGACGCTTCGTCGGCGGCACCCACCACGTGCACGAGTACATCGGGGGCGAGCTCCAGAGGCTGAAGATCCAGTTCCGTGACCCGGGCGAGTATCTCGCTGCGTCGCGGCTCGCCGACGCGGGCATCTCGGCCGCCGTGTGTGCCCGCGTGGGGCTGCTCGACGCGCCGGTCTGGGCCGGCCATCTGATCCACCTGTGCCGCGACACCGACTATGGCTGCGAGATGCGCAGCCGTTTCTGGCTGGGCGACGTCGATCCTCCCGAGCTGGCCCCCGATCGCGAGGCCCGGATCCAGCTCTTCCCCGACCGCGTGGGCGAAGGCCTCAGCCGACACTGCCACGAGGAGATGACCTATCTCGCCCGATTCCTCCCCGAGCTGGTGGTCAGGGAGGGGTAGTCGGGGGCGGTCGACGCCGGTCGCCTCCGGGGCATGCTCGAGCGAAGCCTCTCGGTGATGATCCTCGCGGTCTTTCCGGTGGCGCTCGCGCAGCTCGAGGTTCCGACCGGCTCGTCGCGCCCACTCATCCGGGCTCGCGGCGCTGGGGAACGAGGACGCTTCTGGCATCGAGGCGTCCCCTGCCGAGCGGCTCCGGTAGGCTCGTTGCTGGCGAGGGTGTCGGATCGGACGGTGCCCGGCCGCCACGCCTCTTTCACCTTCGCAGGGGTCGACCCATGACAGGCGGCGTGCTCCAGGGATCCTGTGCGTGCGGCCGGGTGCGCTACGAGGTGCGGGGCGAGCTCGTCGGACCGATCACGTTCTGCCACTGCTGGCGCTGCCGCAAACACTCCGGATCGAGCTTCGGTACGACGGCGGGCGTGAGGGCGGCGGATCTCGTCTTCCTCCTCGGCGAGGATCGGCTCTCGAGCTGGGAATCGAGCCGGGGGATCGAGCGGTTCTTCGCCGGATGCTGCGGCTCTCCGATCTTCAAGCGCGACGCCAACACGCCCGGACTCCTCGGCTTCCGGCTCGGCACCCTCGACAGCGATCCGGGACGTTCCGCCGAGATGCACTTCGAGGTGGGGTCGAAGGTGCCCTGGCTCGACATCCACGACACCCTGCCGCGGAGGGGCGATGGCCCGCGGGTCGGGCAGCGTGATCTACCGAGCGGTTCGTAGGGTCCGCCGGGCCGGCGGTCGAGCGGGCGCTCTCCCGAGAACCCGATCGGGCGGGGCGATCGCTCGGGGGCGCGGCTCGAGCGGCGCGCAGGCGTGTTATGTTCGGGAGCGCCTCGTCCGCGCGCCCCGCCGAGTCGCACCATGCCCATCGTCACCATGCCCATCGCCTGGACGCTGATCCTCTCCATGGCTGCGTCGCAATCGTCCGCGTACCTCGCGTCGACCGGTCTCATCGAGTCGGACCATCCGCGAATCCGCCGGCTCGTGGCAGACCTCACCGGCGGGCTCGAGACGTCCCGCGAGAAGGCCGTGCGGATCCACGACTTCGTTCGGGACGAGATCGCGTTCGGCTGGACGCGACGCTTCTATCGGATGCCGGCGACGTCGGTACTCGACGCGCGCGTCGGGTACTGCCACACCAAGGCGACCCTCTTCATCTCGATGCTCCGGGCCGCCGGCATTCCGGCACGCCAGCGCTTCGTCGACATCTCGAGCCCGGTCCTCCAGGGCTTCCTCGACCGCGGCCAACCCCATCTCGACCATTCCTTCACCGAGGTGCATCTGGACGGGCGCTGGGTCGGGCTCGACAGCTATGTCGTGGACCTCGCGCTCTACGAGCCGGCGAGCCGCCGCCTCGCGGAGACGGGTGCCGGGCTCGGCTACGGCCTCCATGCGCACGGCACCCCGCACTGGGACGGCCGCTCGGACGCCTTCGCCCAGCTCGTCGACGACGGCTCCGTCCCCGGGCTCACGACGCGCGACCACGGTGTGTACGCCGACGTGGGTGCCTTCTACGACGCGGTGGACGGCCACGACCGGCTCGCCGGGGCCGACGCGCTGCTCATCCCGCTCTTCGTTCCCCGCGCTACGGCCAAGGTCGAGGAGGTGCGCGATGGCCGCTGACTCGGCACCGGGCGCGCTACGAGAGGTGGCCCGCGATCTGTGGGTGGCGGAGCGACGGCTCCGTTTCGGCGGCCTCGAGGTCGGCTCGCGTATGACCGTCATGCGCCTGTCCAGGGGGCGGCTCGCGGTGCACTCGCCCGTGCGGCCCGATCCGGACCTGACCGCGGCCGTCGCAGCGCTCGGATCGGTCGACTGGCTGATCGCGCCGAACCGGATGCATCATCTCTCCGTGCTCGCCTGGGCCGAGGCCTTTCCGTCGAGCGAGGTGCTCGTGGCGCCCGGCCTTCCGGAGAAACGACCCGCGCTCGCGTCGTCGACGGTGCTGTCCTCGGAGCTCCCGGAAGGCTGGTCGGGCGAGCTCGAAGCGCTCCCGATGGCGGGGTTCCCGCTGCTCGAGGAGGTGGTGTTCCTGCACCGCCCGAGCGCGACGCTCGTCGTGACCGACATCGCCTTCCACTTCGGAAGCGAGGATCCGTGGCTGACGCGATGGCTGATCGGCCTGGTCGGGCGTCCGGGCGAGCTCGCTCCCACCCTGCTCGAGAAGCTGATGATCCGCGATCGTGCGGCCTTCCGGGCGTCGCTCGATCGGGTGCTCGAATGGCCTTTCGAGCGGGTCGTGGTCTCGCACGGTGCGATCGTCGAGCAGGGCGGACGTGAAGCGCTCGCCCGGGGCTACGAATGGCTCTGAGGCCGGACCGATCGGGTCGCCGGGGCGGGGGGGCCGGCACGAACGGGCCGACGGCACCGTCGCGGCCCATCGAGCCACCCGCGGCGCCCATGAAGCCCGATTTCGATCGCACGTCCGAAGACTACGCCCGGTACCGGGCGGGCTTCCCGGATTCGTTCTTTGAACGCCTGGCGTCCTACGGCGTGGGGTCGCCGGGCCAGGCGATCGCCGACATCGGAACCGGCACGGGCACCCTCGCCCGTGGCTTCGCGCGACGGGGCTGTTGCGTGACGGGGATCGACCCGGGCCCGGGCATGCTTCGCGCGGCGCAGGGGCTCGACGCGGAGGCCGGGGTGGCGGTGACCTACCGGGTCGGACGGGCCGAGGCGACGGGCCTCCCCGACGCCGCGTTCGAGGTCGCCACGGCCGGCCAGTGCTGGCACTGGTTCGACGGTCCGGGTGCGGCGGCCGAGATGGCCCGCATCCTCGGGCCGGATGGCACCCTGGTGATCGCGCACTTCGACTGGCTGGCCCTCGCCGGGAATCTGGTGGACGCCACCGAGGCCCTGATCGTGCGTCACAACCCGGCCTGGCAGCTCGGGGGCGGGCTCGGGATGTACCCGCAGTGGCTGCGCGTGCTGGGCGAGGCGGGCTACCGGGGCCTCGAGACGTTCTCGTACGACACGGATGCCGTGTACTCGCCCGAAGCCTGGCGGGGTCGCATCCGGGCGAGCGCGGGCGTGGGCGGGAGCCTCGCGGCCGATGCGGTGGCCGCGTTCGACCGCGAGCTCGCTGCACTGCTCGGGGCCCGATTCCCGGGCGCGCGACTTCGGGTGCCGCATCGGGTGTTCGCGGTGGTGGCCCGGGCCCCGAGAGGCGGGGTCTGAGCTCGTGGCTGGCGATCCCGGCCGTCGCCTCCGATCTTCGTCCGTCGCCGAGCCAGGTGCTTCGCACGATGGGTCCGCTTCCCGGCCCGACGATCGGTCCTTGGCAGCGCGGCCATGGCGCGCGAGCATCGCCAGCGATGGACTGGGTCGTGGTCGGAGTGGGCGTGGGGTTCCTCGCGATGGGCTTCGTCGCGATCGTGGCCCCCGGTCGGGTGGTGGGGCTCTTCGGCACGCGGGCTCTCAGCATCGACGGACGCAACGAGGTGCGTGCGGTGTATGGAGGTTTCGGTCTCGCCGTGGGCTGCCTCCTCGTCGCGACGCTCCGATGGTCCGCTGTCGCCCCGGGCGTCCAGCTCGCCCTGGCGACGTCGCTTTTCGGGATGGCGGGTGGGCGCGCGCTGTCGCGCGCGATCGACCGAGCCGCGGGTCCCTATCCGTGGCTCTTCTTCGTGGTCGAGATCGGCCTCGGGAGCGCGCTCCTGCTGGCCTTCCTGCTTGGGACGGACTGACTCGAATGCCCCGTCGAGCCGGTGACGTGCCCGTCTCGCACTCGATCCGCGATGCCGTGTCGCGGGGACGCCCGTGACCGGTCCGGATCTGCAGCCGACGCTCGAGGGCGAACGAGTCGTGCTGCGGCCGCTCGTGGCCGACGACTTCGAGGCGCTCCACGCGGTGGCGTCCGATCCCCGGTCTGGGCCCAGCATCCCGCGCGCGACCGGCATCGCGAGCCGTTCTTCCGGCGCTTCTTCGAGGGTGCGCTCGCGAGTGGTGGGGCCCTCACCATCCTCGACCGGGGGACGGATCGCATCATCGGGTCGAGCCGCTATCACGGCCATGACCCCGCACGGAGCGAGATCGAGATCGGCTGGACCTTCCTCGGCGTCGACTGCTGGGGCGGTGCCTTCAATCGCGACGTGAAGCGGCAGATGCTTCGTCATGCGTTCTCGTTCGTCGACACCGTGGTCTTCTGGGTCGCCGCCGAGAACCACTGATCTCGGCGCGCGATGGAGAAGGTCGGGGGTGTGCTCCGGGAGGGGGTGCGTACCCGCGCGGTGTCCGGCGACACGCCCTACGTGGTCTTCGAGATCTCGCGTACCGGGTTCGCGACCGGGCCGCTCGCCGAGGACGGCGAATCCGACGGATGATCCTTCCCGCCCCACACGGCGGATCGCGGCAAGCGGGGCTGGCTCAGTGGTCGTCGGCGACGACGCGGAAGACCGGGAACCCCTCGGCCACCCTCGCGAACGCATCGAGGGGTGCCTGCGGGTCGATCGGCACATGGGGCCGCGCACCGGGCGCGCGTTGCAGGTAGGCCTTCAGGATGGGTGCGCGCTCGGCGACCGCCACGTCCTCGAGACGCACCGCCTCGGTCCGTCCGTGGTGGAGCACGGCCCGGCCGCCGGCGGCTTCGAGGTTGCGCACCCAGGCGGCGTCGGGCCCGAGCATCGAGACGAGGTACCGCTCGTCGTCGACGACCGCCATCACCAGGGGGAGCGTGAGCATTCGCCCCGAGCGTCGCCCGCGGACCTCGAGTGTCACGGCACGGTCGGGCGCCACGCCCAGAGAGCCGGCGATGGCCCACCCCCGGTTCAGCAGCCGAGCCAGGGCGTTCGGGCGGTTGCCCGGATAGAGCCAGCGCTTTCCCCGATGGAGCCAGTGCTTCAGTCCGGAGTCGGCCACGCGATCGTCCTCTCGACGCCGACGATATCAAAGCGGTGCGACGACTCTGATACGATCGAACCACGAAAGGCTGGGCGTCGACCCATGCGCGCGGCCGCGGCGGGAGGGACACCCCTGGGCGAGTTCGTGATCTCATCGGAGCTGGCGGCCGAGTCGTCGCGCGTGTGGCGACACGCGGTCAGTCCGGCCGGGGTCAATGCCGAGTTCCGGCCGCTCCTGCGGATGACCTTTCCGGCGGGCCTCGACGATCTCACCGAGGGCTGGCAGCCCGGAACGCGCCGCTTCCGGAGCTGGATCCTCGCGCTCGGGTTCGTGCCCGTCGACTACGACGACATCTGCTTCGACGAGGTCGAGCCCGGACGCCGCTTTCTCGAACGGTCCGTACTGCTCACCCAGCGTGTCTGGATCCACGAGCGCACCGTCGAGCCGACCGCGACGGGCTGCCGTCTGACCGACCGGGTGCGCTTCGAGCCGCGCTGGTCGTGGCTCGCGGGCGTGCAGGGGCGGCTCTTCCGTGCGGTGTTCGGCTGGCGCCACCGCAACCTGCGCCGGCGTTTCGCGGCGCCGCCGGCCCGGGAGGCCTGACCCGCGTTCGCACGATCTGGCTTCGGGTGCCCGGGGCTCTGTGACGCTCGGCGCAGGGCAGGGTCGCGGGCCCCGCACGCCCCGGCTCTCTCCGGCGGTCTCGCCGCCCCGAAAGGACGCTGCTTGCGTCGGAGTCGTACCCAAGGAACGGGCACGGCACGGGTTCGAGGCGGACGATCGGACGGGCTCCGGAGCGAAGGGCGAGACGGATCTCGGAGAGTTCGGCAAGCTCGGAGCGTCCGGGAAGCTCGGCGAGGTCGGAGGAATGGAAACGCGTGCAGCGACCAGGCTCGAGCCGCTTCCCTGTCCCCTCTGCCATGCCCCGCTCGAAGGGGTCACGGGCCGCCACGGTGTCGTGTGGGTGTGTCGGCTCTGCGAGGCCGGGGCCACGACCGTCGGCGTCGTGCGACAGGTGGCGCCGCGCGAGTTCGTGAACCATCTGTGGCAAGCCGCCCAGACCCACGGTGTCGCCAGCCCGCTGCGCTGTCCGTCGTGCACCCAGGCTCTGATCTCGCTCGGGCCCGAGGTGGCGATCGAGCCGGCGGCCCAGGTCTGCGTCCGTTGTTTCCTGGTCTGGCTGGGCCAGGATTCGCTCGCGGCGCTGCCCCTCTCGGAGGGCTACCCGGGCACCCCGGTCGCGGTACACCACGCGCTGGCGCACGCGCAGGGCGGGGAGCGTCGCGACATGGCCGCCTTCCGCCACGAGGCGGGCGCCGTGCTGCTCCTCGCCGCGTGGGCGATCGGCGAGGTGCTCGGCGACGTCTAGTGTCGGGCCGGCGCGGCGTCGGGCCCGCGGCGGATGGTGAGGGATCGATGGGAGTGCTCGTCGCAGCGATCGGCGTGGGTGCGGTGCTCGCACTCGGTCTGTCGGCCGGGGCGCTGCTGGCCGAGGCAGCGGTGCTGGTTCCCTTCTGGCGGAGCGAGCCTCCCGAGGCCTTCCTGGCCTGGTACCAGCGCAATGCCGACCGGCTCCTCCGCTTCTTCGGCCCTCTCGAGGTCGCGAGCGGTGTGCTGGTGCTGCTGGCCTGTCTGCTCGCCTGGGCCGGAGCGCTTCCGGGTGCCGGGCGCTTCACGGTCGCCGCGCTGCTCACGCTCGCCGTACTGGCGAGCTTCCCGCTCTACTTCAAGGAGGCGAACGCTCGCTTCGCCGAGGCGAGCCTTCCGCCCGACGCCGTTCCCGCCGAGCTCGTGCGCTGGGGGCGCTGGCACTGGGCGCGCACGCTGGCCGCGATCGTCGCCTTTCTCTACGCCACGCTCGGAATGTGGGCCCCGGCCTGAGGCGTGGGAAGCGCCCGCGAGGCCTCGTCTACATCTCTTCCTTCAAGCGGACTGCTCCGAACTTCTCGGGATACCGGCCCTGCTTGTCGGCGTAGAACGCACGGATCTCGTCCATGTCGGCGGCGATGTCGCCCGTCGGGAGAACAGCGGGGCCGAAGCCGCCGGTCCGGGTGGCGTAGTCCAGATAGCTCAGGACGATCGGCACCTCGGCCGTTCGCGCGATGTGATAGAAGCCCGACTTCCAGTGGGGTACGTAGCTGCGGGTTCCCTCCACCGGCACCACCAGGCAGATGGCGTCGGCCATCTCGATTACGGCCGCCAGCTGCGAGACGAGATCGCCGCGACGGTGACGGTGGACGGGGATGCCACCGAGACGACGGGCGATGGCGCCGAGCGGGGGCCGGAAGAGCGTGTGCTTGCCCATCCATGAGATGCGGATGTCGTGGAGCCAGGCGAAGGCGAGCAGGTAGGGGAGGTCCCAGTTGCTCGTGTGGGGAGCGGCGACGAGGACGTAGCGCTTCGGCACCGGCCGCTCGCCGCCCGTCTGCCAGCCCGTCATCGCAAGGAACCACCGGGCCAGCCAGCGCTTCACGTGTCCACCCCTCGACCGCGGACTCTAGCGCTGCCGCCCGGGTTGCCCCACGCCGCGCGGACTGGCGCCCGAAGACGGGGCTCGCGCGGCTCGCCCGGGATCCGCCCGCCCGGCTCTGGTCTCGGCGCAGCGAGTGGCTCCGATGTCGCGGAGCGCAGGGGAGAGGGGCGTACTCGCGCCGTCCGCTCTGCTAGGTTCGCAGACGCGAGGTGAATGCCGTGCCGGAACGCATCCCGTCCATGTCCTCGAGCGCGCGCGCCGACAGCGTGGCCCTTCGGCCCGGTGACGCGCCCGGCGCGTCGGTCGGTGCGCGCGAGGCGAATGTGGGGCGGGCAGAGGGCCTCGGCCCGGGCTCGCTCCGAGCGCTGCTCGTGGTGGGCGGTGTCTTCTTCGCCGCGCTCGCCTTCGCCGCCGGCAGCCCCGAGACGCTCACGCGGGTCGATCCGGAGCTCGCCCGCCTGCTCCGGGGCATGGCCCTCATCAAGGCGAGTCTGGTGGTGGCGATCTTCGGCGCGGTCTTCTGGCGCTTCGCGTGGCCGGTCTCGGGGGGCCTCGCAGCCGCCTATCTCGCTGGCGCCTGGGGGAGCGCCAGCGCCGGCGTGCTGATCTGGCAGCTCAGCCACATCGCGGCCGCCGCCCTCGTCTTCCATCTCGGTCTGGCGGTGCTGCTCCTCGGGGCCCTCGCAGACGGGCGCCGCGGGACCGCACTCCGCTCCTGACCCGTCCGTGCAGGTCGATACGATCAGCGAGCGCGACGATCTCACGATCCGACGGCTCGTGCTCGCTCCGGGAGAAGCGACGCTCTGGCATGTCGACCGCTGTCACCGCTTCACGGTCGTGGTTCGCGGCGAGCGTCTGCGGATCGAGTACCTCGACGAAGGCAGCGGTGTCGAGACCGACGTGCATCCGGGGCTTGCCGACTGGGATGCGCCCGAGGCCCGAACCCACCGAGCAGTGAACCTGGGCGCGACTCCCTACGAGGAGGTCGTCCTGTTCTTCCGGGATCCGGCCGGTATCGACCCACAGCCGGATCGGTCACCATGATTCGGAATACCTCGCTCCGCCGACTTGGCCGTCCGGGATCGTCCGTCGCGCGGGTCCTTCCCGCGGGTCGTGGGGGGCGCTGGCGGCGGGAGGCTTCGTGTTCGTCTCGCTCCTGCTCGTGACCTTCGCGATCTCGCTCGCCGCGAGCCTCGCCGTGGTGCGCCTCTTCCGCGACCCGATCGAGCGAATCCTCGACCGCGTGGTCTCGCCCGATCTCAGCGGCGCGTGGCGTCGGTACCTGAGCTTTGCCGTGGTGGTGGTGGGCGTCTCGGGCGGCGTACGGATCTGGGAGCTCGAGAAGTACATCACGGCGCGGCTCGAAGGCCGCAACCCGATCGTCCTGAACGGCGATCGCTGGGTGCTCGAGGTCTATCGCACGCTGATCGGGACCCTGCAGAGTGCCGCCTGGCTTCTCCTGGTCTTCTTCGTGGTGGCATTGATCGCGTACGTGATCGTCCGAGGCTTCGAGCTCCGCCGCTCGGGCGCGTCTCCGGGCGGGCCGGAAGGCGAGGCCTAGGGTCCTGTTCCACGGGAGGGTCGCCCGGTCGATCCGTTAGGCTCGCCTCTGCTATACCGGCCGACAGGCTCCCGCGCCCCCGAGGCAGGAGGGTTCCCGATGGCCCGCGAGTCTTCCGTCGCATCCGAGCGCGGATCGCCGCCCCCGCGCTGGCTGATCAAGCTCTTCACCCGCGCCCACGTCCTCCTGCACCGCCTGACGGGGGGCCGTCTCTTCAACAAGCTCGGACGCGACGACGTGTGCTTCGTGATGATGCGAGGTGCGAAGAGCGGACGCCTGCTCACGATCCCCCTGATGTACGTGCCCTACCGGGATGGCGTGCTGCTCGTGGCGTCGCAGGGCGGCGCGCCCCGCAACCCGGTCTGGTACGGAAATCTGGTGAAGCACCCCGAGATCGAGGTCGAGCACCGGGGGCGCCGCATGTCGCTGCGCGCGCGTCTGGCCCGTGAGGACGAGAAGCCGGCCCTCTGGCCGATCTGCGATGCGCACTACGCCCCCTACGCCGACTATCGCAAGCGCACCACACGCGCGATCCCGATCTTCGTGTGCGAGCCGCGCGAGCCACGCTGACCACGCCACCGTCCACCACGAGCCCGGTGCGCAGCGTGCCACCACCTGTCTCGGGGAGGGAAGCAGACCATGGAGCTCTACGATCGGATCGGCCACGGATACCGCGCGCTGCGCCGACCGGATCCCCGGATCGCCGATCGGATACTGGCGGCGCTCGAAGGGACGCGGAGCATCGTGAACGTGGGCGCCGGGGTGGGCTCGTACGAGCCGCACGACCGTGCGGTGGTGGCGGTGGAGCCGTCGATGGTGATGATCCGGCAGCGCGGACCGGACGCGGCTCCGACGGTGCGGGCGTCGGCGACGGCGCTGCCCTTCGACGACGACACCTTCGATGCGTCGCTCGCGGTGCTCACGCTCCATCACTGGCCCGATCGCGAACGCGGCATCGAGCAGCTCCGGCGCACCGCGCGCGACCGCGTCGTGATCCTGACCTGGGAGTTCGCCGCGGGCGCCTTCTGGATCCACGACTACTTTCCCGAGATCGCGGAGATGGATCGACCGATCTTCCCCAGCATGTCTGATCTGCGCCGACAGCTCGGCCAGATCCGGGTCGTCGACGTGCCGATCCCCCACGACTGCACCGACGGCTTTCTCGGGGCCTACTGGCGTCGACCGGCCGCCTATCTCGAGGCGGGCGTGCGCGCGGCGATCTCGTGCTTCGCGAAGCTCGCCGACCCCACCCCCGGTCTCGCCCGCCTGCGGGGCGATCTCGGGTCGGGCCGATGGCAGCGCCGGTACGGCCATCTGCTCGAGCGCTCGGAGCTCGATCTCGGCTACCGCCTGGTGGTGGCCTGACATTGGACGAGCCCGCGATCCACGGCGATCTGGCCCGACGGGTGGCGGTCGACACGCGTGGGATGGCGGGGACGCCGAGCCCGAGCGGGAGCGTGCTCCGCAAGCGGGTCCACCTCGAGCGGCGCAGGGTCCCGGCCCGACTGTGGGCCGGGCGGCTGAGGTAGCCTCGTCGCCATGGCCGACCTCGACCTCGTCGCTGCCAACCTCGATCGCCGCGAGCATGCCGAGGCCGTGGTCTCGCTCGTGAACGAGTACTCGCTCGACCCGATGGGCGACGGGCGACCGCTTCCGGATTCGGTGCGTGCCAGGCTCGTTCCGGGCCTGCGCTCCCATCCGACGACCCTCGTGTTACTCGCCTTCGAGGGCGGGGCGGCCTGCGGCGCCGCGATCTGTTTTCGCGGCTTCAACACCTTCGCCGCCCGGCCCGTCGTGAACGTGCACGACCTGATCGTCGCGCCGGCCTCTCGCGGACGGGGCGTCGCGCGGGCCCTGATGGCCCGGGTCGAGCAGGAGGCCAGGGGCCTCGGCTGCTCGGCCCTGACGCTCGAGGTGCGCGGCGACAACCACCGGGCCCTGCGCCTCTACGCGCAGCTCGGCTTCCGGGGCGGTCGCTTCGATCCTCCGTCGAGCGCCTACGCCTTCTGGACCAAGCCTCTCGACGACCCGCCCCGGTCGGGAGCCAGCCCCGCGCGGCCCTCGCAGCCGTCTGGTAGCCTCGGTCTGGCATTCGCCGCGGCCGAGGCCTCCGATTCCGCGCATCGGCGGATCGCCCCGGCCGACGGCACACCGGCTCGAACGAGCATTCGCACGGTCGTTCGACCATCTGGAGGGCGCATGGGAATCCTGTCCTGGATCGTGTTGGGCCTGATCGTGGGCATCGTGGCCAAGTGGATCATGCCCGGGCCCGACGGGGGAGGCTTCGTCCTGACCGTGTTGCTCGGTATCGCGGGCGCCTTCGTCGGGGGCTTCATCGCCTCCTTCCTCGGGCTCGGAAGCGTCACCGGGATCAACCCGGGGAGCCTGCTGATCGCGACGGGCGGGGCCCTCGTGGTCCTCTGGGGTCATCGCCAGCTTCGCGGTCGTCGCTGAGACGGCTCTTGCGGCGGTGACCGGGGCCGGCGCCTACGAGATCGGGCTCGCACGCATCGACGAGTTCGAGGCGCTCGCTCGGATCGAGGCGGCCGCGGCGGAGCTCTTCCCAGCCGAGCTGCTGCCGGCGGCCCTGCGCGCCGACACGCTCGCCCGCGCGGTGCTCGAGGCGTCGCTGGCCGATGGTGCTCTGTTCGTGGCCCGCACGCGCAGCCACGGCACCCCCGTCGGGTTCGCGGCGGCCAGTCGGATCGACGTGGGGATCGACGTGGGGATCGACGTGGGGAACCAGGTGGGGATCGAGGTCGGGAGCCACGCCGGGAGTGAAGTCCAGCCCGAGCTCGGGCTCGAAGCCGGGATCGATCTCCGGGTCGAATCCGGGGCCGAGGCCGGGGGCCGGGTCGGGTCCGAGATCGGTGAGGGCGCCCACCTGCACGAGCTCGACGTGCTGCCCGCGCACGGGCGGCGCGGTCTCGGGCGCGCGCTCCTGCGCCGGGTGATCGCCTGGGCGAGCGAGGCGGGTCTGGACCACCTGTCACTCACCACCTTCCGCGATCTCGCCTGGAACGCTCCCTTCTACCGGAGCGAGGGATTTCGAGAGCTCGCCCGCACCGACCTCGACCCAGGGCTCCGGGCCCGGCTCGCGGAGGAGGCCGAGCAGGGTCTCGACCCCGAGACACGGGTGGCGATGCGGCGCCGGCTCGGCCCGTCCCGGCGATCGTGAGCGCGGCGGCCCGCCGGCCCCCAGGCCGCGCCGGGCGGGTGCGTCGAGGATCTGGGAGCCCGCTCGCCTGGAACCTGGCGGCCGGCGTCGCATCCTACCCACGTGGAGATTCCGCGCGTCAATCCGGTCGGTGTGGTCGAGGTTCCGAAGGGCTACGTCACCCGCGCGAGGCGGCTGCCCGCGGGCCTGCGTCTCGCGGCCGCGGCCATCCTGATCGCCTTTGTTATGGTGAGCACCGCCACCACCGTGGCGAGCCTCGGACGCTACTGCCTCACGTCCCAGGCGTCCTCGCCGGCGGCGCCCGACCCCCGTTAGGCCCGATCCCGTCAGGCCCGACCCGGTCAGGCACGACCCGGTCAGGCACGACCCGGTCAGGCACGACCCGGTCAGGCACGCGGTCAGGCATGAGGGGCCGGGCCGTTTCGGGGACCCACGAGGCGCAGGGCGTGGTTCGCGGATGATCGACGATCCCGTCATCGCCCTGGTCTGGCTCGCGGCATTCCTCTTCTCGGTGACCCTTCACGAGGCCGGCCACGCCTGGGCCGCCAAGCTCGGCGGTGACTCCACCGCCTACGAAGGTGGCCAGGTCTCGCTCGATCCGATTCCGCACATGCGCCGCGAGCCGTTCGGAATGCTCGTGCTCCCGTGCCTCTCGTTGGTGATCGCGGGCTGGCCGATCGGATTTGCGAGCGCTCCCTACGATCCCGCGTGGGCCGATCGGCATCCGCGTCGCGCCGCCTGGATGGCGGCGGCCGGTCCCGGCGCGAACCTCTTCGTCGTGCTCGCCTGCGCCGCCGCGGTGTGGGGTGGCATCGCGATCGAAGGCTTCGCGGCGCCGGCCAGCGCCACCTACGAGCACATCGTCGATGCGATCGGTGGGGGAGCCTGGGAGGCGGCCGCCACGATGTTGAGTGTGCTCTTCAGCCTGAACCTGATCCTGCTCGTCTTCAATCTGCTTCCGCTACCGCCGCTCGACGGCGCCTCGGTCCTCGCGCTCTTCCTTCCCGACGAGACGGCCCGGCGCGTACGCGAGCTCGCGTCGAACCCCGTATTCGGCGTGCTGGGTCTCCTGCTCGCCTGGGTTCTCTTTCGCGCCGTGTTCCATCCGATGTTCGGGCTCTCGTTGAATCTGCTCTACCCTGGCTCCGACTATCGGTGACGTCGCCCGGTC
>CAYYUT010000010.1:6136-19364 GCA_964474935.1 uncultured Spirochaetales bacterium | reverse complement strand
CGAGGAATCCCCCAGTGTCAACCATCTGGGCGGATTCTTTCACAGGCTCTGAGCCCTCGTGCGGCGAAGGACTCCGCAGCTCGGCCGACGGCTGGTCGCGTGCTCAAGTCGCGGGTCCGCCCGTCCGATACAGGACGCATGGCGAGTCCTGTCGCGAGCTGCTGCACATCCGTCCGGGTGGGAGATCTGATGACTCCCGAGCCCATCACGGTGCCGCCGGAGACGCCCGTGCGGGAGGTGGTGGCGCTCATGGCCGAGCGGCGCATCCGCCACGTCCCGGTGCTCGACGACGAGGGCGATCTCTGTGGGATCGCCTCCCAGCGCGATCTGCTCTGCCCGCCGGGGGGCCAGGGGGTTGCGGTGGGCGACGTGATGGTCCGCAGCGTCGACACCGTCACGGCCGACGCCTGTCCCGGAGCGGCGGCCCGTCACATGCTCTCGTCCAAGCGCAGCTCGCTTCCCGTGGTCGATGCCAAGGGCGGGTTGATCGGAATCCTGACGGAGGCCGACTTCCTGCGGTTCGTGGTCCGGCAGAGCCCGCCCTGCTCGCGAGGCGGCGTCTCGCTCGGCGACGCCTAGCCTCGGCGCCACGCTCCCACCCATCCTTCGATTGCACCCATCGTGCCGGCGCCCGACCGGACCGGGTTCGCGCGTTCGTCACCCGATCTCCGACCCACGGCGCGAAGAATTCGCGTAGGTTCGCTGGGCGTCCGGTGCCGCGTCGCGCGGACGCCTGGTCTTTGGCCGGGGCGTGTTCCGCCCCGCACTGGGAGGTCGCCTGTCGCCCATGGACTCGTGCCGCGCCGCGAACCATCGCTGCCCCGCGAGCATCGGGCGCCCGAGCCCGAGCGGGTGCCTGCTGGTCCTGATGGCCGCCCTTCTCGCGGCCCCCACACCGAGCCGGGCCGACTTCGATCCGCCCGGGCCGGGCGAGATCGAGGCCTGGCCCCTGCTCGAGGAGGTGCAGCTCCTCACCGACGAGGACGACGGTCTCTTTGGCTTCGCCGAGGTGGTGATCGAGGCCCGGCTCGTCTACGAGAACCCCGATCCGCCCACCCGGATCCAGACCTTCGTATTTGTGAGCAACGAGCTC
The DNA here is from genome assembly GCA_964474935.1 of uncultured Spirochaetales bacterium. GTDB lineage: Bacteria > Myxococcota_A > UBA9160 > UBA9160 > JAFDDA01 > CAYYUT01. Next base: position 18,271 of record CAYYUT010000010.1, on the reverse strand, counting down.
TCGATCGACGATCTCGATCCGGTGCGACCCCTGTCCGTGATGTTCCGCGAGGACGAATGCGCCCCACCGTCGGTGATCCGGGCGCGCGTCTTCGCCTACGAGATCGATTTCAATTTCTGGCAGAACGTCTTCGCGCGTGCCGGCGCCGGTCTGCTCGGTGCGGGTATCACGGCTGGCGTCATATCGCTGAGCAGCGGCACCCTGACGCCCCTGGCGCCGGCCATCGCGGGCGTCATCACGGGATCGCTCGTGGGCGAATTCCTCTCCAACCGCAGCATCGAAGACCTCGGCGACTCCGGACAGATCCTCGCCGCGCTGCCGGTCGGGAGCAGCCGCACCTTCCAGCTGATCGGGGACGACGGGGGTGCGGACGTCACGCTCCGGTACGACACGTTCACCGGACCCTTCTCGAGTCCCAACTGCCCCCCGCCACCGACCGAGCAGGAGCCCGAGCCCCCGCCTCCCCTGGTGCCCGAGGAGAAGGCCGAAGAGATCTTCCAGCCCCTGCGCGACGGGATCGACGAGGTCGGGCTGCTCGAGCCCGAGCCCGGCAATCCGGCGGGCATCGATTCGCAGACCACCATCGACCAGATTCGCGAGCACGCCGCCGCCGTGCTCGTCGGGATCGGCGAGCACGTGGCGACGTCGGTGATCGAGAAGGCCCGTTCCTTCGCAGGGGTCGGCACCGCAGCGGCCACCTACGATGCCTCGCGCTCGACCACCGACTCCACGACCCGCCTGAACCAGCTCGAGGATGCCACCCGGCTCGCCTTCCAGGCCATCCTCGGCAATGCGCCGGCGGTTCTTCCGATCGACCTCGTCCCATTGCGGCTCTCGCTGCTGGCCGAATCGATCGCGATCGCGACCGACGAGGTGGCCGAGCTCGCGGTGTCCGTTCACGGCTCGAGCGGTGTGGCAGGCAATCAGCTCCTCGTGACGCCGGCCGGCCCTTTCGGCGCCGCGCTCGAGACCACGCTCGCCGATCCCGGGGAGCCGATCGTCTACACGGTCTCGATCGACACCGAGGACACACCGCCCGGGTACTACACCCTCGACCTCACGACGTCCGAAGGACCCTTCCTCGACACGCGGAGCGTCGAGGTGTACGTCTTCGAGCCCCTGCCGGCACCCTCGGCGCCCATACCCGTCCCGGAGGCGCGCATCCCGGCCCGGCTGCTGCTCGGACTCCTGCTCGTCGTCGCGAGCCTCGTGCTGCTCGTGCGCCGACGTACCGCTTGACGCCGCATCCCTCTGCGAGCGCCGCAAACCCATGGATTGTCGGGGGTGTTCCTGGAGCGGGAAACGGGATTCGAACCCGCGACCCTCAGCTTGGGAAGCTGATGCTCTACCAACTGAGCTATTCCCGCACCATCTCTGAAGATCGCACGATGGCGTGCGACAGGCAAGCCGGACCCCAGGAACGGGGCGGCGTCGGGTGGGCGCGCGACGGGTACGATGCGCCCGCGAAGCAGGCGCCGCCGGCTAGCGCTCGAGCGCGGACTCGTCCCGCTCGGCCACGGCGGTCGCATCGGGATCTTCGTCGTCGAAGGCGGCGACCAGGGTGTCCTCGCCCGACTCGTCGTCGGAGGCGGCCTCGACCATCGGTTCGAAGGCGTCCATCTCGTCTGCGCCGGCACCCGAGCCGCCCGCGATGGGAAAGGCTTCGATCTCCTCGGCGGAATCGTCGGGCACAGCCTGCAAAACCGCCTCGACGGCGGGCGCCGTGACTCCGGCGACTCCGAGGTCGAAGGCGGCGCGCTCGACGTCGGGCTGCCCGATCGACTTGTGACCTGCGAGGAAGGCTTCGAAGAGGGCGTTGTCGGCGAGCGTGTTGATGAGGCGCGGGACCCCGGCCGAGAGGCGATGCAAGGCCTCCACTGCATCCGGCTCCACGAGGCCCGAAGGTGCGCCTACGAACGCGAGCCGCTCCGTCAGGTAGGCCTGGCTGTTGGCGGCATCGAGCGTCGGCAGCGCCACCCGCACGTCGATCCGCTCGGCGAGCGGCGCATAGGAGCGGATCGTGTCTCCGAGGACCGGGAGACCGACGAGCACCAGCGACAGGAGCCGCTTCCCTTCGTACTCGAGATTCAGGAGGCCGCGCAGCTCCTCGAGCACGTCGCGGCCCGCGAGCATCTGGGCCTCGTCGACGATCGCGACCGCCTGGCGACCCTCTTCTTGGACCGCCGCCAGACGATCGACGAGCTCGCCGAGCAGCTCGCTCCGCTCCGCCGGCGGGTTCGTCAGCCCGAAGAGTCCGGCCAGCCGACGCAGGAACGAGTCGGCGTCGAAGTCGCCCCGCACCATCACCATCAGGCCCACCTCGAAGCGTTCCTCCTCGAGCGCATCGAGCAGCCGCGCCACCAGGGTGGTCTTCCCGGAGCCGTGCTCGCCCGTGAGGACGGTGAGTCCCTTGGCCTGCATCGGACCGCGCAGGGTGCGGAGCTCGGCGCCGCGATGCTGGGGCCCGGCGAAGTAGAAGCCCGAGAGCGGCTCGTTGCTGAAGGGCTCCCGATCGAGCCCGAAGCTTCTCAGATACTGCACGTCGTCACCTCTCAGCCGTACGAGACCTTGCGTCGTTTGCGCCCGCCCGGGCGCGACGTCCCACCCGAGGTGGTGCCGCCATCCCCGTCCCCATCGGGATCGTCGAGCTCGGCCGAGCTGATCAGATCGTCGAAGGTCTCGAAGCCGGGGCCCATGGTGTCGCCCGTCAGGCCGCCGAGCGTCGCCTCGCCGCTCTGGCCGAGATTGGCGATCCGGTCGCGCACGTCGCCGAAGTCGGGGTCGGTCGCGGCCACCTGCTCGAAGTGCTGACGCGCGCGCTCGAGATCGCCGCTCCGCTCGTAGGCCTCGCCGAGATGGAATCGGAGCGCCACGAGCTGCGAGTCGGCGGCGTCCGGGATCGCCACGCCCTGTTCGAAGTGCGCAATGGCCTCGCCGTAGCGTCCCAGCTCGAACGAGCAGAGACCCAGCATGAGCAGGCTGTCGAGTCGCCGGGCGGGCGCCTGCATCGACAGCCGGAACTCGTTGATGGCATCGTCGAACAGACCCATCTCGCGATAGGCGATGCCGAGGTCGTAGTGGGTCTCCAGGTGTCCGGCGCCCAGGGTCTCGGCGACGCCGGCCTTGAACTCCTGGAAGATCGCCTGGAAGCCCTCGCGGGTGGTGCCGCCGAGGCTCGCGTCGAGCGTCGAGTCGCCCGCGCCGACGAGGGGCTCGTCTTCGAACACCTCGGAGAGCTCGGCGGCCAGATCGAAGCTCTCGTCGCTTCCGTCCGAGAGCATGCCGTCGTCGGTCTCGAGCGACGGCATCGAATGGGACCCGACGTGGGCCCCAGTGACGGGAAGGGTCTCGTCCTGCGAGAGAGGTTCGTTCGAGAGGGTCTCACCCGGGTCGGCACCGAGCGCCAGCTGCGCCGCGCCGGCCGTGGCATCTTCGTCGAAGGCGATGTCGACGCTCGAGAGGTCCCCAGCCGAGCCTTCGTCGCGGAGATCGCGATCGCCGTCGTCCGAGGCGACCACCGCCTCGGGAGCGTCGCCGACCCCGCCCGCGTCCGGGTCGTCGAGAGCTCTTCCAGGGCCCTCCGTCCCCGATGCCTCCGCGCCGATCGTCCCCGAAGCAGCCGCCTCGTCGGCGAGCGTCGCGCCATCGGCCTGGCTCGCAGCCAGCGGCATCGACGCGTCGTCGGCATCGCTGGCGTCGCCGAAGGCCAGCGCCATCTCGTCCGACTGCGTCTCCTCGCTCGGGGTCGGCGCGGCCGACGCCGCCTCGACGCCCTCACCCCGGGCTTCGGCGATCTCACCCAGACGGAGCAGCACCTGGGGATGGTTGGGCACCACCGTGAGCAGCCGCTCGAGGATTCCCCTGGCATCGTCGTGGAGCCCCTGCTGGAAGTAGAACTCGGCCTCTTCCAGATCCTCGGCGACGGCCGTCGGCGAGACGCTCGAGACCGCCGAATCGAAGCTCGGCTGGGTGGTCTCGTTCGCCTCGCTCACCGGATCGCTCGCTTCGACACCGCTCGCGGCGGCGCCCGCCCTGCTCGTCTCGGCCGGGTCGTCGACCGACTCCTGGGCTGCCGACCCGAGCTCGACATCGACTCCGCCGTCCGCGGCGTCCACCGGGCTCTCGCCCGGCTCGAACGAGATCGAGACCTCGCCTACGCCCTCGCCCGCCACGGAGGCGGTGGGCCCGGCCGATCCCGACTGGCTGAGCGACGCGTCCGCGCCGATCGCGAACTGGGATTCGTCGGTCAGCTCTTCCTCGAGCGACAGCTCGTTCGCGACGTCGAGCTCCGACTGGCTCTCGTCCGATCCGAGATCGAGGGGCGGTGCGTCCTCGAGCAGATCGTCGATCTCGATCTCGCCCGACGAGCTTCCCGACAGTCCGGCCTGGCCCGTCTCGGCACCGCTCGGCGTCTGGCGGCTCGAGACTTCCCCCATCAGCTCGCCGACCGAGGGCGGCTCGGGCATCGGCAGCGAGGGCGCGTCCTCCTCGAGCGCGAGTTCCAACGGTGCGTCGCCGCTTTCGCTCGTGGGCGCCGCGGCGTGCGCCTCGGCTCCGGTGTCGGCGTCGAGTTCGAGCTCGAGCTCGTCGTCGATCTCGATCTCGAACTCGGGAATCTCGGCGGAGGACGCCTGGGCCGGCGTCGCGCTCTCGAGGGCTTCGAGCGCCGACCCGGCCTGCTCGTCGAGCTCCGAGATGCGCCCCCGCAGGATCGCGAAGCTGGCTCCATCACCTTCCTGGTGGGCCACCTTGGCCGCGCGACAGAAGAGATCGACGGCACGATCGCGCTCGCTCTCGACGAGCACGTCACCGAGCTTCACCATGGCCTCGCGATGTTCGGGCTCCTGCTCGAGGATCACCTCGAGGCAGGCCACCGCCTTGGTCGTCTTGCCGTAGCGGAGGTAGACGCCGGCCTCGGCCATGAGCTGCGCCGGGTCGCCCTCCGGCCGCGGGAACCCGACGCCCGAGCTCCCGAGGTCGGGCGTGCTCTCGGAGCCCGTTCGTTGCCCGGCAAAACCTGTGGAGTCGCCGTCGCTCGGCGACGAGGCGACGCTCGTGGCGCCCGCCGCCTCGGATCCGGTCAGGCTGGGAGGCGTCGCCTCCCCGCCCGGAGAGGTGCCCCCGGTGGTCTCGAGGACCGACGGGTCGTCCGGTCCTCCGGCTTCCAGCGATACCCCGCCTTCATCCGGCGTCTCGAGCTCGGGCTGCTGGCCGCTCAAGGTCTGGCCGTCGAGCGGCTCGGGTGCCACGAATCGCTGGAGGATCTCCCGCGCGCGCCCGTCGTCGCCTCTCTCGCGGTACAGGTTCGCGAGCTTGCGGTAGGCCTCGTCGACCTTGTCGTTGCCGCGCCGCTGGTAGACGTCGGCGAGCTGCTCCCAGCCCTCGACCGAGTCGTCCTGCTCGATCGTCACCCGTTCGAGCTCTTCCTGGGCCTCCCCGAGCTGGTCGAGCTCGACCAGGATGCGCGCGAGCCGAACGCGATTGTCGATCCGGTCGGGGACGAGCTCGAGGATCTGACGCTCGACCCGCACCACACCCTCGAAATCGCCCTCGCGGTCGAGCTCGGCCGACACTTCGTCGTATTCGGCCAGGGCCTCGTCCTTGAGGTCCTCCTTCCAGAGCAGCTCAGCGATCTTGAGTCGCGTCCCCGTGTTTCCCGGATCGAGGGTCGCCATCTTGCGCAGCAGCGCCAGACCTTCCCGCTTCTTGCCCTCCTTCTGGAAGACATCGGCGGCGGTCTGGAGCGCCATCATGGCCTCGGACGTCAGCCCGAGTCGCTGGTAGAGCTCGGCGAGCGGCTCGTACACATCGAGGCGCTTCGGGGCGATCTTGGTGATCAGCTTGTAGAGGGCGACCGCCTTGGCGTCGAAGCCCTCCTTCGCGAACTGCTCGGCCACCTTGAGATAGGCCGTCACCGCATCGTCGGGCTTTCCCTGACGGAGATGGATGTCGCCGATCTTGAGCCGGACGTTCGTATCGCGGGGATCGGCCTCCAGGAGCGCGTTGTACTCACGCAGCGCCTTGTCGAGAGCACCCTTCTGGAGGTGCTTCTGGGCCGTATCCAGGATCTTGCGTTTGTTGACGCCCAACACTCCCCCCAGCGCGTTCGAGGGGAGCCGAAGGGGAAGCCCCCGCCTGTAATCTATCGGCGGGAGGCAGGCGCCCTTGAGGCACCGTCGTCGGGAAGGGATCGATTCGTGAAGGACCTCGGGCGTCGGACCAGCTCGCGCGCCCGCGCGAGCTCGTCGTCCGCGAGCCCGCCCCACTGGAGGGTTCGCCCCAGACGTTCGGCCAGGGCCGTGGCAAGCTGCCCCTCGACCTCCTCACGCGGCACCTCCACCCCGAGCTCCGCCAGACTCGTGCTGTGTCGAGGGTCGACGCCGGCCGACCGCGCCACCTCGGGGGGGTCGGGCGACAGCCGGATCGATCCGTGCTGGAGCAGCCCTCCGCCCGTCCGGCGCTGGGCGCTCCCGACGAGCTTGCGCCCTGCGATGTGGATCTCGTCGCCCGCGCGCTCGGCGAAGCAATCGAAACCGACCCCGGAGGCCGCGGGTGCCGGAGTCGGCTGTCGCGAGACGTCTGCTCCCAGACGTCCGAGCACGTCGACGAGCACGCCCGCCAGCAGCTCGTAGGACGCGCGCAGTCCGGCCGGGAAGAGCTCGACGGGTGCGGCGATCGCATAGGTGAGATCGGCGCCGTGGAGAACCGCACCTCCGCCGCTGGCCCGCCGCACCACCCCGACCCCCGCTTGCGCGCAGGCGGCTGCCCGCCGGGCATCGAGCCGCTGGCGACGGCCGAGCGACAGCCACGGACCGTCCCAGCCATACAGTCGCAGACGGACCTCGCCCGCGTCCGGCGGCGCCCCCCTCGTCCGCGCCGCCTCGAGCAGCGCCTCGTCGACCGCCATGTTCCAGACGCCCGAGGCGGCCCCGTCCCGGATCGCGCGCAATCCGCTCAACGTCTCCGAGCGATCTGCTCCACCAGCCCGCGGAGCCCGAGCGTGTAGCTGCCCGGCCCGAAGCCGATGACGATGCCCGCGGCCACCGGCGACAGGTACGAATGGTGCCGGAAGGCTTCGCGCTGATAGACATTCGAAAGGTGCACCTCGACCGCCGGCAGGTCACAGGCGGCAAGGGCATCGCGCAGCGCCACACTGGTGTGGGTCAGGCTGGCCGCATTGATCAGGATGCCGTCGAAGGCCGACACCGCCTCCTGGATGCGATCGACCAACGCCCCCTCGTGATTCGTCTGGAAGCATTCGACCTCGACCCCGAGGTCCTTGGCCTCGCCGGCGAGAACGGCGTCGATCTCGGCGAGGGTCCGGGAACCGTAGATCTCGGGCTCACGAGTACCGAGCAGGTTGAGATTCGGCCCGTGTAGGACCAGGACGCGGATCGGGTCGGGCATCGCAGCCTCTCGGTCGGGGCCGCGAACGCAGCCTAGATCTCGGTTCGAAGGGCCAGAAGGTGCCGTCGCATGAGATAGCGCGCCTTGCCCAGGTTGCCATCCGGCGTGATCGCGAGCACGAGGAAGACATCGTCTTCGATCGGCTGGAAGACCAGCGTGAAGCGCGCCAGCCGCACCAGGGTCTCGAGGACGGCGCCCCCGCCGAGCGAGTCCGACACCTTGCGGATGTCGTCGAGCACGCGACCGAACTCGATACCGGCGGCGCCTACCTCGTCGGCATCCATGTCGAGCGGTGCGGGGCGGGCCTGCACCTGCTCGATCGCGATGCCGTCGCTCCCCATGAGCACGGCGCCGATCGCCCCCTGCGATTCGCCGACGATGCTCTGCAAGATGTTCTCGAAGCTCATCCTTGTCTCCTGCGGGCGTTGCGTAGCCAGCGATTGAGGGTCTCGATGCGCGTCGGGCGCGCGGCGCGAGGCGGCGCAGCGGGCGCCCTCGCCAACTCCTCGTCCTTCTCGTCGCTCTCCGGCAGCAGGCTGGCCGAGTGCTCACGGCCCGCCGCGGCGCGACGCATGCTCTCCGCCTCGTGGGTATGGCCCTGGCGTTCGAGCAGATCGGCCATCGTGCGGGTGGCGAGCGGGGAGCCCTCGGCAATCAGCGGCACCTCGTCGCTCGTGCCCACGGCCGGCGTTTCCTCGGCGGGCTGGTCGAGCGGCGTCTCCTGCAGCGATTCGATCGCCTGCTGCGCGATCCGGTCGGCATCCACGAGCTGGTCGCGCTCGGGCTCGGCGGCGGCGAAGGCCGAATCGATCTCGTCCTCGTCGATGGCGTCGAAGCTCTCTTCGGGAGCGGGTTCGGGTGCAGTGGCGGCCACGGCGAAGACCGAATCGGTGTCGGCCTCGTCGATGGCGTCGAGTCCCCCAACCGATTCGGGCTGGGGCTGGGGCTCGGGTTCGGGCGCGCTGCGGTCGAACTCGAGACGGTTCGGAGCGGCCGCCACAGCGGCCGGCGCGGGCGGGGTGGACGCCACCAGCGGTGCGTCCGCCGGAACGACCCGCTCCGGTGCATCGCCCAGCGTCGATGGATGGCAGTTCGGCAGCGCTTCCAGGTCCGGGGACACCTGGCTGCTGTCCGTCCGCTGCTCGCGGGCCAGCACGTCGCGCGCCAGCGCATGGTCGGGTACCTGATCGAGGACCCGCTCGAGCTCGGCGCGCGCGTCCTCGGTTCGTCCCTGGTCGAGCAACGCCAGGCCGAGCGCCACCCGGCCGGCCAGCATGGAGGGCACGCGGCGGAGCCCCTCGCGGGCCACCCGCTCTGCGTCGGTCGGCCGCCCGTCGCGACGGTAGGCCTCGGCCAGCGCGGGGAACGCGCGACCCGCGCCACTCCCTTCCAGGCGCTCCCCGAGCCGGGCGATCTCGGCGGCGGCCTCGCCACCCGGCGCGTCGTCGCGCCCGTCGTGTGCTTCGCGCTCGTCGTGCACGCCGCCCCTCCCTTCTCCTGCTCCCTAGCCCCGCTTCCGCCGTCTGCGCGCGGGCGGCCCCTGGCCGCTGCGCGCTCCGTTGCGCGGCCCACGCCGCCGCGGCGGAAGGATCTCCTCGACGCTGAGCGGCACCGTCTCGGAGCGACCGATCCCGCGCAGCGCGACGAAGCGGATCTGCTCGTCCCTGCGCTTCTTATCGACCCGAAGCGCCGCGAGATAAGCCCTACGAGGAAACCCGGGGACCTGGGTGTCCAGGCCCACACGCTGCAGCAGACCATCGATCCGTTCGGCCGTCCCCGGAGGCGCCAGCCCGAGCTCCTCGGAACGGCGCGCCGCGAAGACCATTCCGATGGCCACCGCCTCGCCGTGCAGGATGCCCTTGTACTCGGACAGGGTCTCGATCGCGTGGGCGAGCGTATGCCCGAAGTTGAGCAGCATCCGCAGCCCACCCTCGCGCTCGTCGCGCGACACCACTTCCGCCTTGATCGCACAGGCGCGCGCGAGCACCGGCACGAGCGCCTCGGGCTCGAGCGCCATCAGCCGTTCGGCGCTCCGCTCGATCTCTTCGAAGAGCTCGACGTCCCAGATCGCAGCCGCCTTGATCACTTCGGCCATCCCGGCGGACCGCTCGCGCGCCGGCAAGGTGGCGAGCGTGGCGACGTCGATCCACACCAGCCGCGGCTGATGGAAGGCCCCGACCAGGTTCTTGCCACGGGCAAGGTTCACGCCGACCTTGCCGCCGATGCTCGCATCGACCATCGCCAGCACGCTCGTCGGGACCTGCACGAAGGGCACGCCACGCAGATACGTGGCCGCCAGGAATCCGGCCAGATCTCCCACCATCCCGCCGCCGAGCGCGACGACAGCCGTGTGACGGTCGGCCCCCAGATCGAGCAGCGTGTCGTAGAGGCGAGCCATCCGCCGCAGATTCTTGCTGCGATCGCCGTCGGGAACGGTGACGAGGTCGGACTGCATCCCGGCCTCGCGCAGCGACCGACGGAGCCCGCGGGCGTAGTGTTTGGCGACCGGGGGCACGCTCACCACGACGGCCCGGGTCGCCTTCGTCTGGCGGGCGATCTCGGCTCCGGCGCGGCCGAGCGTGTCCTGGCCGAGCAGGATCGGGTACGACCGATCCCCGAGATCGACCTCCACCGCCCGCTCCACCCCCGGTATCCGGCGACGACCCGTCACCGCGTCGGTCCGTCCTTCTCGGTCGCGCCAGGTCGCTCCGCGGCGACCGTCTCGACCACTGTCTGGGCCACGGCCTCCACCCCCATGTCGTCGGTGTCGATCACGATCTGGGCCCGAAGGTAGTGAATCTCGCGCTCGGCAAGCAGCTCGCGGATCCGGGCCAGACGGCCCGCGGCATCGAGACCCGCGATCAGCGGCCGCTCCGGATCGGCTCCGATGCGCGCGGCGAGCGTCTCTGGCCGGGCCCGCAGGTAGACGACGGTCCCGCTCCCGACGAGCTGGTCGGCGGCGCCGGGCTGGGCCATGGCACCTCCGCCGAGCGAGACGACGGCCGCGCGGCGGCCCGCCTCGGCGACGGCACGACGTTCCCGTGCCCGGAACCCGGCCTCGCCCTCGCGCGCGAAGATCTCGGCCACCCGCGCGCCGGCCTCACGCTCGACCTCGGCGTCGCTGTCGACGAAGAGGCGTCCGAGCCGTAGCGCAACGCGTCGACCGACCTCGCTCTTGCCGGCGCCCATCATGCCCACCAGCCAGACGGGAGCAGACGGGGCGTCCGACGACGCGACGTCTTCCCGCAGGTCCTTGGGCTCGCGATCGGATTCGTCCCCAGAAATGACCAGCCCCCGCTCGGATGCCCATGATAGGGCGCCCGAGCGGGGGCTCGCGACTTCGCGTGGCGAGGCTAGCTCGCGGCCTGCTGGCTCTGGACGATTCGCGGCGTCACGAAGATCAGCAGCTCGTTGCGGGTGTCCGAGACCGCCTTGTTCTTGAAGGCGTTCCCGAGGCCCGGAATCTTGTGCAGGTACGGCACCCGCGACTCGCTGTCGCTCTTGTCGATCACGTAGATCCCGCCGATCACGAGCGTCTGTCCGTCGCGCACCAACGCCTCGGTCTTGGCTTCGTTCTTGGCGATGGCGGGCGAGCCCGTCGGCGTCGGGATCGACGAGTCGGGCGCGTTCCGCGTGACCTTGATGTCCATGATGATGCTCTTGTCGGCGGTGATGTGAGGCGTCACCTTCAGCTGCAGCACCGCATCGATGAACTCGAGCGCGGCATCGCCGTTCTCGAAGGTCTGGAACGGAATCGAGATGCCCTGCTCGATGACCGCCTCCCGGTTGTCGAGGGTCACGACGCGCGGGCTCGAGATCACCTTGCCCTCACCACGGGCCTCGGCCGCGGCCAGCCGCAGCCGGACGCTCAGGCGCCCGTCGAGCAGGAAGTGGCCGAGGTTGAGCAGGCCGGTCGCGGCACTCGTGATCGGGTTCCGGACCACCACGTTGTTGGCGTCGGTGAACGGGAACGTGGCGCGCGAAGTCGCCGTGATCGGCTGGGTGTCGCCCGTCGTGAAGTCGTCGAAGTCCTCGTCCGGCTGGCTACCGAAGCCCCACTCGCTTCCGAGCTCGCGCGAGAAGTCGAGCTGTGCTTCGACGATCTTGGCCTCGATCATCACCTGCGGCGTCTGGGTGTCGATCGCCTTGATGAGCGCAGAGGACTCATCGATCACCGAAGGGATGTCCTTCATGATGACGGTGCTGGCGCGCTGGTCGGTGTTGACGGTCCCGCGCGGCGTGAGGAGCCGCGAGACGAGATCCCTGACCTCCTTCACGTTGGCGTAGTTCACCGGCTGCAGCTTCACGACGAGGTCTTCGAGCTTCTCGAGGGCCCGGCGCTCCTGCAGGCGTGCTTCTCGCTCGGCCTTGATCAGATCGGAGGGCGCGATGCGGAGCACGTTGCCGACCCGCTCGAACCCGAGACCCTGCGTCATGAGGATCACGTCGAGCGCCTGGTCCCAGGGCACCTCGACCAGCCGGATCGTCACCCGACCCTGCACTTCGTCGCCCGCGATCACGTTGAGGTCCGACACCTCCGCGATGAGACGCAGCACGTCGTCGATCTCGGCGTCCTTGAAGTCGAGCGAGATGCGCCGCCCGATGTACTCCTTGCCCTCGGCGAATCCACCCTCCTCGAGGATGTCGACGGGCGCCGCCGGGTCGATCGCCGCCGCCGCGGCCGCCTCGGAGCCGGCCGTGGTGGCCGTGGTGGCCGTGGGCGTCGCC
>CAYYUT010000010.1:0-6126 GCA_964474935.1 uncultured Spirochaetales bacterium | reverse complement strand
CGCGCTCCCTCCGGCCGGCGGCGTGGGATCCGTGGCGACCGTCCTCGCAGCGGGCTCCTGGACGACCGGCGGCACGTTGGCGGCCAGTCCGGTGGCGAAGTCGAGGTGGAGCTCCGATCCGGACTGGGCGATCCGCGGCTCGACGCCCGCCGCCCGGGTCACCACCACGCGGACCTCCGGCACCTGGACGTCCGGCTGTTGGAAGGCGCTCACCAGCGACACGCTGCCGCCCGGAGGCGGGATCAGACGCACCGCCGCCTCGGGCTCGATCCGCGCGCCGCGCACGCTCACGACCAGCGTCTCGTCGTCGGGCTCGTGGGTCCGGAAATCGAGGCGTCCCGAGCGCTGATCGGTTCGGATGACGACGCGCTCCCGGGCCGTCCCCGGGTCGAGTCGGACTTCCTCCACCTCGATCCCGGGCTGACGCGCGAGCTCGATCCCTGCCGGATCCTCCTCGCTCGTCGGAAGTTCGGATTTCACGGGCGGCGCGGCCGGCTTCGCACTCGCCGCCTCCGCCGGCCCGTCGGTCTCCTCGAGGCCGCTCGTCTTCGACAGCGGATCGTTCCCGATGGGGCTCGGCACGGGCCGGGCGATCTCGTCGGGAAGCGCGACCGGCTCCGCGAAGGCCTGCGTCTCGGGCTCGGGGACCAGCTCGGGGTTCAGCGCGGGCTCGTCGGCCTCCGAGCTCCCGATCTCGGCGTCGTCGATCCCGAGCGGCTCGAGCTCGGGCTGCCACTCGGACCCCGACGGCGGCACGTCGGCCAGCACGGGAGGCTCCGCGACCTGCTCCGGGTCGCCCCCGGCCTCCTGCGTCTCCTCGGGAAGCGGGATCGCAGCGGCCACCTCGAGCTCCGGACCGAAGCGGACGACGGCGCCCTGGTCCGTGGCGCGGACGTCACGGTCGTCGAAGGCGTCCGGCGACGGGCTGCCATCGATCACGACCCGCACCTTGTCGTCGTGCTGACCGATCCGGAGCGCCTCGGCGCCTGTCAGTCCGAGCGTGATGTGCGAGGTCGGAATCGTGTTCACGAGTCCGGGCAGATCGATCACCAGACGATCGGGATCTTCGAGCGTGAATGTCTTCACAGCACCGATCGTGCCGTCCCCCCGCAGGTGGACCCGCGTCTCGGCCTCGACCTCCTCGACGTCGACCGCGAGAAGCCGGGAGGCGGGCGGGCCGGATGCGGCGACGCTCGGCATCGGGCTCTCGCGCACCGCCTCGGGGGCGTCCTCCGAGGCCGCGAGCGAAGGAGCCTGCATGGGAGCGGCCGGAGCGTTCCAGGCAGCCACCTCGTCCGGATCGGCTCCGTCGCGCGTCGCCTCGCCTGCGAGCTCCGTCTCGTCCACCCGGATCACGTTCAGATCGAGCCGGTTCGAATCCAACTCGGCCGCCACGTCGAAGTCGTACTCACCCGCGAGCGCGACGATCACCTCCGTCGTCGCCGCGGTCTGGTCCATCTCGAAGGCCACCGACTCGACGATCCCATCTTGTACTTCGAGGCGACCGAGCAAGAAGTCGGGCCGCACGTTCTCGAGGTGGAGACGCAGCATCCGGCTGGCCGGATCCGATTCCACCCGGTACTCGGCATCGGCCAGCCCATGCAGCGATACGCGGGTCGTACCCTCCCCGGGCTCGACGGTCACGTCGGTCAGGCGCATCTCGGGGGTCGTCTGCGCCACGGGCTCCCGCACGGCCGCTCCGCTGGCGCAACCGATTGCGAAGACGGCGGCCAGTACGAAGGGCAGCCGTTGGAGCACGCGCGATCCCTCGCGAATCGACACGTTCATCGTTCTTCCCCCTCCTTGGGTGCCCGCACCTGCATGGTGACGTTCTTGGTGGTCGAATCCCCGAAGTAGTCCACGTAGACCTCCTTCACGACCACGGCGTTGTCACCGATACGGACGACCTTGCCCTCGTTCTTCCCCATGAGCGTGCCTTCTCGCACGATGTATCCCCGTCCCGACGGGTCGGCGACCAGAGCCCGGGGCGCCTCGGTTCCCCACAGCACGGCCTTGAGCTCGAGCTGTGCCAGATCGAACTGCTCCAGCGGACCGCGCGCGTCGCGGCGCTCCTGCGCCACCTCGAGGATGAAGGACCGGAAGGGATCGCGTTTGCCCGCCGAGGTGTACTCGTAGCCGCGGGCGACGGCACCGAAGCGCGTTCCATCGCTCTCGCCTTCCTTCTCCGCGTCGGGCTTCTTCACCTTCGGTTGACCGCTCTTGAGCCGCGCGGCGAGCTTCGCGCGCTCCTGCTCGTACGCCGACACGCTCGGACCTTCCACCTCGTCCTTGCCGCAGGCACCCAACAGGAGCGACATCGCGATCATCGACACCATCACGGATCTCACGTGGCATCCCCCCTGCCCTGCGCCGTACCGGCCGACTGCTCCATGAATCGGAACGTCGTCGCCTTGCCGCTCACCGCCAGGCGGGTCTGGTCCGAGTCCTCGGCATCGATCGTCATGCGGAGCTCTCCGACATTCACGATCCGCGGCAGCTTCGCGATCAGGTCGAAGAACCGGACCGTCTGGTGGAACGTCCCGGAGAACGAGATCTCGAGTGGCACCTCCGCGTAGAAGCCGCGGCTGACCTCGGGAAGCGGACGAAACGACTTGATGTCGAGGCCGGCGTTCTTCCCGAGGGTGCTGATGTCGGTGAGAAGGCCCGGAATCTCCTTGCTGTCCGGCAGCTGCCGCAGGGCCACCTTGAGATCGTCCTCGAGCGAGGCGAGCTCGGCCTCGAAGGTGGGCAGGTTCTTCGCGACCGACTCGGCCTTGGCCAGCTCGATCTGCTTGGCCTTCTCCTGTTCGCCGAGCGCCGCGAGCTTCTCGTTCGCCGGCTGGAAGAGGAGGAACCCGTAGGCGGCGAGCACCAGCACCACGGCGACGAAGGGCGCGGCCTGACGGACCGGCTGCGGGAGCTTCGCCAGCTGGTCCAGCTGCGCCTGGAAGTCCTCGATGTTCAGATCGAACTTGAGATTCGGCTTCTTCATCGGATCAGCCCCGCCTTCTTCCCCTTGCCACCACGCTTGCGCCGCATCTTGCCCTTGCGCTTCTTGCCCGCGCCCTCTTCCTGCAGGTCCGGATCGGTTGCCGCGTTTGCGAGCCTGGCCTTCACGCGGAAGTGATTGAGGCGGATCCCGTCCTGCTCTTCGAACTCGGTCCCCTCGAGGTCGACCCCCGTGAAGTGCTCCGACCGATCCAGCACGGTCAGGAAGTCGGCGACCACCTCGTTATCGAGGCTCTTGCCTTCCAGCTCCACCGCGGCCCGTTGAGCGCTGAAATGCGTGAGCCACAGCCGCTTCGGGGTGTTCGTGGCGAGTTCGTCGAGCGCCAGGACCGGACCCGTCCGGGAACGCTCGAGCCCGCGGATCACGTCGAGCTTCCGCTCCACTTCCTTTCGTTTGGCTTCGAAGCTCTTCAGCTGCTTCATCTCGGGCGCGTAGCGCGAGATCTCGGCCGTCAGCGTCGTCACCCGGCGCTGCGCGCTCATGATGCGGGCCTGCATCCAGCCGTGCGCGAGCACCGAGATGCCCACTCCCGCGATGATGGCCAGGATCATCAGCCCGATCTGGTACCGGATCTCCGCGCGCTTGCGCGCCTCGCGGACCGGCAGGAGATTGATACGGATCATAGCTCGACGAGCCTCCGCAGCGCGAGCCCGATCCCCACCGCGAGAGACGGCGAGATCTCGCCGAGACGCTCGGGATCGGCCCCCTTGCCCGGCGTCACCCGCTCGAGCGGATCGAGGACGCTCACCGGGATGCCCATGCGCTCTTCGAAGGCGCGGGCCAGACCCGAGACCTGAGCGGCCCCACCGGCGAGCACGATGCGATCGATGCGGCTGTCGGCCGCCGTGGCCGTGTAGAACTCGAGCGAGCGGGCGATCTCGCCCACGATCGATTGCGTGGTCGAACGCACGGCCTGCTCCACTTCCTGGGGCATGACGTCCTGCGATGCCGCCTCGCCCCCGCCACCGAGCTTGATCTGCTCGGCCTCCTCGAACCCGATCGACAGGGTCTTCTGGATCTCCTCGGTGTACTGGGCCCCACCGAGATTCACGTCCCGGGTGAAGAGCGGCACGTGTCGCGACACGATGTTGATGTTGACCACCTGGGCCCCGATGTTGAGGATCGCCACCGTGTCGGCGGAATCGACGTCCTCGTTGGCCTCGAAGGCGTTCTCCACGGCGAAGCCCGCCACGTCGACCACCGCAGCGTTCAGTCCCGCTTCGCTGATCACCTGGACGTAGTCGTCGAGGAGGTCCTTCTTGGCGGCGACCAGGACCACGTCCATCTGGCCATCGTGCTGCGAGCCCTCGACGATCTCGAAGTCCAGGTTCACCTCGTTGACATCGAAGGGGATGTACTGCTCCGCCTCCCAGCGAATCGACTCGCCGAGCTGCTCGCGGCTCATCTCCTGCATCGTGATCTTCTTCACGATCACGGAGTGACCCGACACGGCCGTGGCCACGTCCTTGAGCTTGATCTCCGCCTGCGCCACGGCGGCCTGGATCGCCTCCACGATGGCGCTGGTGTTCAGGAATGCTCCCTGGACGATCGCCTCGGGAGGCAGCGGTGCCATGCCGAAGCGGACCACCTCGTAGGACTGTCCCTGTCGCGAAAGCTCGATTGCCTTCACTGAGGACGAGCCGATGTCGAGACCCATCAGCGTCGGGTTCGTCTTGAATCGAGGCAGCGACAGTTGCACGGTGTCCTCGCGATCAGAGGCTCTCGCGGGACAGGCTGCCGACGTCCGGCGCCGCCGCGAGAGCTCCGGGCTCGTCGGCTTCGCCGAACACCCGGTCTTTGTCGGTGACCTTCAGGCCCAGAGCCGACAGGATCTTTCGCTTGGTGTCGAGGCGGCACGGACGACCGGACTCCACCCGATCGATCGTCAAGGTCGAGAGCCCCGCCTTCCGAGCAAGCTCGGCCTTGCTCATCATGAGGGCTTCTCGAAAACGCTGAACGCTGTTGTTTGCCACGGTACTCCCCTCGGTCGTGGGCAATGCAGCGGAGGGCGTCATTGCTGCGCAGACTGCAGCGGATATCGGCCCTCACCGACGGGGACTTGAGCAACGCAGCGGGTCTCGCGAGGGCGCGATCACTGCGCAGCCGCGAGGTCGTGCAGGGCGCCCCTCGGGCGGCGCACCGGGCTTTCCCCTGAGGCCCTCGACGCCCGTTCACCTCACGGAGCGGGGCATGGCATCCGATACGGCGGATGGAGGCAGCGCATGGCGCAGCGGATCCTGATCATCGACGACGACGAGGCGCTGCGCGAGAGCCTCGAGCTCGTGCTCTCGGCCGAGGGCTACGAGACAGCGACCGCAATGGCGGCCGAGCCGGCACTCGCTGCGCTCGACCGCGTGAACCCCGACGTGGTGCTGTGCGACATCCGCATGCCCGGAATCGACGGCATGGAGCTGCTTCCCCAGCTCGCGCGGCGGCTCCCCCACGCGACGATCGTCATGATGTCGGCCTACGGGACGGACGATCTGGCGCTCGAGGCGATGCGGCGTGGGGCCTACGACTATCTCGCCAAGCCCTTCCAGCCATCCGAGGTGATCTTCACGCTCCGCAAGGCCGAGGAGCGCGAACGTCTGCGGCGGCGGGCAGCCATCCTCCAACGGGACGTGGACCGGAAGGTCGGCGAACGACCGATCGTCGCCGCTTCGGAGCCCATGATCGACGTCCTCGAGCTCGTCGAACGGGCCTCGGAGTACAAATCGACCGTGCTCCTGACGGGAGAGAGCGGTACCGGCAAGGAGATCCTGGCGCGGGCGATCCATGCCCAGTCCGATCGTCGCGGAGACGGCTTCGTGGCCGTCAACTGCGGTGCCATCCCGGACAACCTCCTCGAGAGCGAGCTCTTCGGACACGCCAAGGGCGCCTTCACGGGTGCCGACCGCGCGCGGCGCGGCCTCTTCCTCGAAGCCGACCGCGGCACGGTGTTCCTCGACGAGATCGGCGAGCTTCCGGCCGTGCTCCAGGTGAAGCTGCTCCGCGTGCTCCAGGAAGAGGAGGTCAAGCCCGTCGGCGAGAGCAAACCGCGACGGGTCGACGTCCGCGTGATTGCCGCGACCTCGCGCGACCTGGAGACCGAGGTGGCGTCGGGCCGCTTCCGCGAG
>CAYYUT010000009.1:0-19980 GCA_964474935.1 uncultured Spirochaetales bacterium | reverse complement strand
GGCTCGCCGTACAGGTGACGAAGCGCCTCGGGCGCGTGGGAGATGGAGATGACTGAGGAGGAGAGCCAGCCCGTCGAGCAGGCCGAGTCGGCCGCGAACGGCCCGCCGGTCGAAGGACCGCCCGACCCCCGTGGTGACGAGGCCGAGAGCCCGACCCGCGTGGCCAATGCGGCCAGCGAGACACCGGAGCCCCCGGAGTCGGGCGCCCCGGCCGGGGCGGCGTCGGTCGCAGGGGGTGCGACGGCGATGCAGGCAGCGGTCGATTCGGCGCGGGACAGCGCCGGCATCGACTTCGTGCTCGACGTCCCCTTGCGGGTGACCGTCGAGGTAGGTGGCGCGCGCATGCACGTGCGCGAGGTGCTGCAACTGAACAAGGGCTCGGTGGTCGAACTCGACCGGATGTCGGGCGAGCCCGCGGACATCCTCGTGAACGGTCGACTCGTGGCCCGCGGCGAGCTGACGGTCGCCGACGATCGGCTGGCCGTGCGCGTCGTCGAGGTCATCGGCGCGAGCCGGTTCGGGCACTGAGTACGGAAGGATCCGGGGGGGCCGTAGAGGTGGCATTCGAGATGGCGACGGCGCTTGCCATGGTGATCGGGGCGATCGTCCTCGCGCGCCATGCGCTCCGCTGGCTCGGCTTCGCGCCCGGGGCCCTGGTGAAGCGTCGCTCCGTGCGGGTGGTCGAGAGCTGCCCGATCGGTGCGCGACAGCGCCTCGTGGTGGTCGACGTCGGGCACGAGCGACTCCTGCTCGGCGCGACCGACAGCCAGGTGAGCCTGGTTCGGGCTCTTCCGCCCGAGAGCGAAGCCGCCTCCGAGGAGCCCGAGTCGGCCCGCAGCGAGCAGACGGCCCCGGTACCGCAGGCGCTCGGACAGGCCCGGGCCTGGCTGCGCGCGGCAGGGCTGCCGCTGGTGATGCTCGCCTGCATGCTGCTGGCACCCGACGCGTCCGCCCAGAGCCTCGAGATCGGGAGCGGGCCAGAGGCTCCCGAGATCAAGCTTTCGGTCGACGGACTCACGTCGCCGGATCGCATCTCTCAGACGCTCCAGATCGTGTTCCTGATGACCCTGCTCTCGGTGGCGCCCTCGATCCTGCTGGTCGCCACCTCGTTCACCCGTATCGTGATCGTATTGTCCCTGCTGCGGCAGGCGATCGGGATCCACCAGCTGCCCCCGAACCAGATCATCGTGGGGCTCGCGCTCTTCGTGACGGTCTACGTGATGGCGCCCGTCGGAAGCCAGATCAAGGAGGCCTCGCTCGATCCGTACGTGGCGGAGGAGATCGGTACGGAGGAGGCGGTGGCGGCGGCCATCGCACCGGTGCGCGCCTTCATGGCCCAGCATACCCGCGAGAAGGATCTCGGTCTGTTCGCCCGGATCTCGGGAGCGGAGGTGGACGGCTCGGTCGACGAGATCCCGCTCACGGCCCTGATGCCATCCTTCCTGATCAGCGAGATCCGAACGGCCTTCGAGATCGGGTTCATGATCTATCTGCCTTTCCTGGTGGTGGACATCGTGATCGCGAGCATGCTGATCTCGATGGGTATGATCGTGCTGCCGCCGATCATCATCTCCTTGCCCTTCAAGCTGATGCTCTTCGTCCTGCTCGATGGCTGGAATCTGGTGATCTCGGCCCTCGTGACGGGCCTGCTGTGAGCCGACCATGAACCTCGAGCAGATCACGACGCTCCTGCGCGAGACCATCTATACGGCGCTGCTCGTCGCCTCTCCCGTCCTGATCGCCGCACTCGGAACCGGGCTGGTGATCTCGATCCTGCAGGCCGCGACCCAGGTGAACGAGCAGACGCTCACCTTCGTGCCGAAGATCATCGCGGTCCTCGGCACCTTCGGGGTGCTCTTCCCGTGGATCTTCGGGACGGTGCGCGACTTCGGCGTGATGCTCCTCGAGGTGGCCGCGCGAGGGAACATCCCGTGACGTTCGCATGGCCGGTGGACGATCTGTTCGCGCTGCTGCTCGCGAGCATCCGGGTGCTGGCCCTGCTGATCTCTGCGCCCATCTTCGGACACCTGACCGTGCCGGGCCGCGCGCGTCTCGTCGTGGGGCTGGGGGTCGTGATGGCCGTCCGTCCTCCGCTGCCGGACGACGTCGACCCTCTCGGTGTCTCGGTGCTGCTGCTCGCCGGCTGGACGCTGCGCGAGGTCGCCGTCGGTCTGGCGATCGGTTTCGCGACCCGTCTGCTCTTCGGGGCCTACAGCCTGTTCGGCGAGATCATCTCGATCGAGTCGGGCCTCGGTCACGCCCGCGTTCTCGACCCCAACACCGGGGCGACCTCGGTCGCACTGGCGTCGCTCTTCGATCTCTTCCTGATCACGGTGTTCCTGAGCATCGGGGGCCATCACCTGATGATCGAGACCATCGACGCGAGCTTCGAGCAGTTCCCGCTCGCGGGTGGAGTGCTGCCGGCTTCGACCTTCGGAGGGGTGGCGCAGATGGGGGCGGCGCTCTTCGAGCTGGGAGTGCGTTTCTCGATGCCCCTGGTGGTGTCGATCATGGTGTCGAACCTGGCGCTCGGCATCCTCGCGCGGGCGGTACCGCAGCTCAACCTGATGATGTTGCAGCTGCCCGCCCACGTAGCGCTCGGGCTGGGTCTGCTGCTCCTCGGGGCCGGAAGCCTGATGCGCGCCACCAGCCTCGAGGTGGAACGCTGGGCCGATCTCGTCTTCCGGGTCGTGCTGGGGGCGTGATCCATGCCGCCGGGTGACGAGAAGACCGAACCGGCCACTCCGCGACGCCGCGAGAAGGCGCGCGAGCAGGGCGATGTGGCGGTGTCGCGCGAGATCCCGACCGTGATGGTCCTGGGCTCGGCGCTCGTCGTGGCGCTCTCGGGTCTGGGCGCAGGTCTGCTCGAGACCGTGGTCCGGCAGTCCCGTTCGGTCTGGAGTGGGTCCGAGATCCATCCGACCACGCTCTCCGATTTCCATGCCCTGCTCTGGCAGCACGCGGCCATGACCGGCGTCGCGCTGCTTCCGATCGCCGTGCTCCTGATGGTGGCCGGCGGTGCGGCCTACGTGGCCCAGATCGGACCGCTCTGGAGTCCCAAGGCACTCGGGTTCCGGCTGAGCCGG
Source organism: uncultured Spirochaetales bacterium (assembly GCA_964474935.1). GTDB lineage: Bacteria > Myxococcota_A > UBA9160 > UBA9160 > JAFDDA01 > CAYYUT01. Next base: position 16,894 of record CAYYUT010000009.1, on the reverse strand, counting down.
ATCAATCTGCTGAGCGGCCTGAAGCGCCTGGTGAACGTCGAGAAGCTGGTCGAACTGGTCAAGGCCGCCATCAAGATCGGACTGCTCGGCACGGCGGCCTGGCTCACCTTGCGGGCCGATCTGGTGGGGGTCTTCTCGCTCGCGAACGCCGAGATCTTCCAGAGTCTCGCCAAGGGAGGCGAGCTCTCGTTGCGACTCGTGATCGCGGCGATGATGATCCTGATCATCCTGTCGATCATTGACATCGCGTGGGTGCGGCATCGCTTCGAGAAGAAGCTGCGCATGAGCAAGCAGGAGGTGCGCGACGAGCGCAAGCAGCGCGAAGGCGACCCGACGGTGAAGGGACGTCTTCGCCAGATGCAGCGCGATCTGACTCGTCAGCGGATGATCGCCGAGGTGAGCGAGGCCGACGTGGTGGTCACCAACCCGACCCACTTCGCCGTCGCGCTCCGCTACGAGCAGGGCGAGATGGGAGCGCCGAAGGTGATCGCCAAGGGTCGAGGCTACGTGGCGTTGCGGATCCGCGAGATCGCCCGCGAGCACGGGGTCCCGATCGTCGAGAATCCGCCCCTCGCGCAGGTCCTGTACCGCACTGTGTCGGTCGGCCGCGAGATTCCCGAGAATCTCTTCCAGGCGGTCGCCGAGATCCTGGCATACGTGTATCGATTGCGGCCGGCTTCCGCCGGAGCGGCATCGTGAAGCCCGATCGACGCGGCCAGGAGATCGCGGTCGGTGCGGGGTTCTTCTGCATCCTGGCGCTGCTCGTGGTGCCGGTCCCGACGCCGCTGCTCGATCTGCTCCTCTCCGTCTCGATCACCACCGGGTTGTTGATCCTGCTCCTGGCGCTCTACGTCGACCGGCCGCTCGAGTTCTCGGTATTCCCGTCCTTGCTCCTCGCGGTGACGCTTCTGCGGCTCGGACTGAACGTGGCGAGCACCCGGCTGATCCTGCTCCACGGGGGCGAACGGACCGACGCCGCGGGCCAGGTCATCGAGGCCTTCGGAGACTTCACGGTCGGGGGCAACTACTTCGTTGGAATCGTGATCTTCGTGATCTTCGTGGTGATCAACATGATCGTGATCACTCGGGGTTCGGGTCGGATCGCGGAGGTCGCGGCGCGCTTCACCCTGGACGCGATGCCAGGCAAGCAGATGGCGATCGATGCCGATCTCAACCAGGGCATCATCGACGATGCCGAGGCCGTACAGCGTCGTCGCGACGTGCAACGCGAGGCAGACTTCTACGGCGCGATGGACGGTGCCAGCAAGTTCGTGCGTGGCGATGCGACGGCCGGGATCGTCATCACACTGGTCAACATCGTCGGAGGACTGGTGGTCGGGGTCGTGCAGCTCGGCATGCCGCTCGGCGAGGCGCTCGAGACCTACACCATCCTGACGATCGGCGACGGCCTGGTGGCCCAGGTTCCGGCGCTGGTGGTCTCGACCGCGGCCGGCGTGGTGGTGAGCCGGGCCGCGGCCGGGGCGCCGCTCGCCGAGGAGCTCCAGACGCAGCTGCTGATGCAGCCGCGTGCGCTGGGTATCTCGTCCGTGATGCTTGGCGCGCTCGCACTCACACCGGGCCTTCCGTTCGGTCCCTTCGCCACCCTGGCGGTGGGAGCCGGGGTGGCGTCACGTGCGCTGGCGAGGCGCGGCGACGCGACGGAGGAAGCCGTCAGCGAAGATCCGAAGAGCGAGGCAGCGCCCGCAGACAACGAGGCCGAGGTGCGTCACGCACTCGTGCTCGACGAACTCGAGCTCGAGATCGGATACGGCCTGATCCCCATGGTGGATCCCGAACGGGGAGGGGAGCTCCTCACCCGGATCCGGGCCATGCGGAAGCAGCTGGCCGGAGAGGTGGGCTTCGTCGTGCCCCTCATCCACATCCGCGACAACCTCCAGCTCGAGCCGAACCAGTACCGCGTACTCGTTCGTGGGAACCCGGTGGCGAGCTCCCAGGTGCCGCCGGGACGCTGGCTGGCGCTCAAATCGGACCCCTCGGCGCCGAAGATCCGGGGCACCGCGACCCGCGACCCGGCCTTCGGTCTGCCCGCATTCTGGATCCTGGAGCGCGACCGCGAGCGCGCCGGGGCGTCGGGCTACACGGTCGTGGACGCGTCGACCTCGGTCACGACCCATCTGTCCGAGGTGATCCGGGGCCACGCGGCCGATCTGCTCACCCGCCAGCAGGTGAAGGAGCTCCTCGATCAGCTGTCCGAACGCGCGCCGAAGGTCGTGGAGGAGATCGTGCCCCAGATCGTGCCGATCTCGGTGCTGCACCGGACCCTGCGCTCGCTCCTCCAGGAGCGGGTCTCGATCCGCGATCTGCCGAGCGTGCTGGAAACCCTGGCCGAGTACGCACCCAAGATCCAGGACCCCGACCTCCTGACGGACCTGGTCCGAGAACGGCTCGGGCGCACGATCACGAGGCGCTACGTGGCGCCGGATGGCACGTTGCGGGTGATCACGCTCGCTCCCGAGATCGAGGATCAGCTGCGCAAGGGCGTGCAGCGGACCGAGAGCGGGAGCTTCCTGGCCGTGGATCCTTCGACGCTCGAGCGTCTCGTGAAGGGGGTCGAGCACGCCCTCAAGACGGTGGGAGGGGTGAGCGAAGGGAAGGGCCCGGTGCTGCTCTCTTCGCAGACGATCCGTTCGCCGCTGCGACAGCTGCTGGGACGGGTGGCACCGCGTCTTCCGGTGGTGTCGCACAACGAGCTCCCGCCCGATCTGCGTCTGGTAGGAGAGCAGGTCGTGAGGCTGGCCGATGCACATTAAGCAGTTCGAGGCGCCGACCATGGTGGAGGCCGTGCGCCGGGTGAAGGAGGAGCTCGGTCCGGACGCCCTGATCCTGCGGACGCGGACCGTGCGCCGAAGCCACGGTCTCTTCGGCCTGTTCGCGAGCACGCAGGCCGTGGTGACGGCCGCGGCGGAGCGTGGCGTCGAGACGTCGAACGGACGCGAGCGCCCGCCCGGTCCGGATCGGAGGGGCGACGCCGCGCGCACTGGCGAGGCCGCCTACGCGCCGGCCTCTGCGGGCGACGTGGGCGACGTGGCAGGGCGCACGCGGACGGCGCCCGACCGCTCCTATCTGGAACTGCAAACGGCGCGGGGACTGATCACCGCGCTCGAAGGCGAGGTGCGAAGCCTGCGCGAATCGATCGAACGGATGCGGGCCCCGAGCGCCGACTCGGAGGCGGCCTTTCGGGAGCTCGCGCAGCTGCGTGCGATCGCTGGCGAGCTCGCCAGCCGGCGCGACGGCCTGCCCGACGATCCCATCGAGGCCCGTCTGATCGCACGGCTGCTGGCTGCGGGCATCGCGACGCGCCACGCGCTTCGGCTGGTCCACGAGGCGGTCGCCTCCGATCACGACCACCCTGACGAGGCCCTCGAGGCCGGCCTCGCGCGAGCGTTCGACCCGCGGCTTGCCGTGCCGCGTCCCGACCGCGACGCGCATTCGATCGAGCTCTTCGTCGGGCCCACCGGGGTTGGCAAGACCACGACACTCGCGAAGCTCGCGGCCCGGGCCGAGCACGAGGAGGGCGGGGTGTCGCTCGTGACCACCGACACCTTCCGGATCGGTGCGGAGGCCCAGCTGCGTACCTACGCCGAGCTGATCGGCATTCCGTTCGACGTCGCGGCGAGTCCCGCCGATCTCGCGTCGCGGGTACGGCAGCAGGCCGGGCGGCGGACGCTGATCGACAGTGCCGGCCGAGGCCGCGACGACGGCGCGATCGCCGAGCTGGCACGATACCGGGCCGCGCTCGGTCCCCGGGCGCGGGTCCACCTGGTCCTGTCGGCCACCACCAAGGACGAGGAGCTCCGGTCGGAGCTGGTGCGCTATCGCCCGCTCGCGCCCGACAGCCTCGTCGTGACCAAGCTCGACGAATGCGACACGCTCGGCAACGTCGCGAACCTGCTGCTGGACCAGGTGTCCCCGCCCCTGGCCTGGACGACCCACGGCCAGTGCGTCCCCGAGGACCTCGAGCTTCCTCGGCCCGAGGCGCTGGCGAGGACGCTCGTGAGGAGCGCGGCATGACCACCGACCAGGCACAGGGGTTGCGGATGCGTTCCACCGCGCGAGCCGCCGAGCAGGACCGGAGCGATCGGCTGTTGGCGGTGGTCTCCGGGAAGGGCGGCGTCGGAAAGACCAACGTGGTCGTGAACACGGCGATGGCCGCCGCGGGCCTGGGAGCGCGCGTGCTGATCGTGGACGGCGACCTCGGCCTCGCCAACGTCGACCTCCTGCTCGGACTCGTTCCCCGGCGCTCGGTGGCCGATGCGCTCGACGCCCGTGTGGATTTCGACGAGGTGATCGCGCGCGGTCCGCGCGGCATCGACGTCCTGCCCGCCGCCTCCGGCCGCACGGATCTCGCGCAGCTCGCGGGGGAGCGTTGTCAGCGGTTGCTCGATTGGGTTGGCGAGGCGTCCACGCGGTACGATCTCGTACTCGTCGACGCAGGCGCCGGCATCGGGGGGACGCCCGTGCGCCTCACCGGCGCCTGTGGCCGGGCCTGGCTGGTGGTGAATCCCGAGCCCACTACGCTCGCCGACGCCTACGCCATGGCCAAGGTCTTGCGTGCGGCCCGACCCGATCTGCCGCTCGAAGTGCTGGTGAATGGAGCGGCCGACGCGCTCGAGGCGCGACGCACCCACGACCATCTCGAGCGCATGGTGCGCCGCTTCGTCGGCGGAGGACTCGCCTATCGCGGGGCGCTTCCGCACGACCCACGGCTCCCCGAGTCGGTGACGCGGCAGCGTGCGGCCGTCGAGCTCTTCCCCAAGGCCGCGTGGTCGACGGCCGTGGTGGCTCTGGCGCGTCAGCTGCTGCGCGACATCGGCAGCGTCGCGCTGCGCAAGCCGATCGAAACGATTCCACCCACGGGAGTCGCACGACTCCAAGGAGCGTTGTTCCGATGAACGCCACCCTGAAGAAGTTCCTGGACAAGACCGGCGATCTCCCTGCCGTCCCCTCGGTGGCTGCCGAGGTGATGGAGCGCGTCGAGAGCCCCGACACGTCGGTGGAGGACATCAAGAACATCATCGAGCGCGATCCCGGGATCGCGGCGCGGGTGCTCAAGGTGGCGAACTCGTCGCTCTATGGATTCTCGCGCGAGATCGAGACCCTTTCGCACGCGATCACGCTCCTCGGGTTCCGCACCGTCCGGACGTTGGTGATGGCCATGTCGATGAACCAGGCCTTCAAGCACTTCGGCCTGGCCGAGAAGCTGCTCTGGGAGCATTCGGTGATGGCGGGCGCGGTCGGAGGCGGCATCGCGACCTACGGAGGCGTGGGTCTGCAACCGGACGAGGGCTTCACGGTCGGGATCCTCCACGATGTGGGGAAGATCGCGCTCAGCAACGCGTGCCACGACGAGTACGGCAAGGTGATCGCCCGTGTCTACAACGAGGGGATCTCGTTCGTGGAGGCCGAGCGTGAGGCCTTCGGCTTCGATCACGCCGAAATCGGAGCCTGCATCGCGGAGAAGTGGAAGCTTCCACACATTCTCGAGGTGGCCATCGGGTGTCACCACAGTCCCGAGAAGCTCTCGGAGCTCTCGCCGGAGGAGGCCAAGCTCACCGCCCTCGCGACGGTGAGCACCGCCTGCTGCACGCGCTTCGGCGTCGGGCGGCGGGGGCCCGTGAACGATCTCGATCCGACCGCTCTCCCGGCTTGGGGGGTCCTGGGGCTCAAGCCCGAGGACGGCGAACCGGTGCTCGAGCTCGCCGCCGAGCGGATCGAGCAGGCGAGCGAGGTCGTGAAGTAGGAGGAGCGCGATGAGCAGCGACACGCCCCTTCCTCCGGTCGAGGGCCCGCCGAGGCCGGCACCGGTCGATCCCCCGAGCCGTGATCGCGGCGAGGAGCGTCGGCGCGACCGTCGTCCGCGGCGGAAGCCGCCCGAGGACGAGCCCGACCCGGAGCCCGAGGCCGACGAGCCCCGGGGCCACCAGATCAACATTCGCGCCTGAACCGTCTTTCGCTCCGAAACGCCCCGCCCAGCGCACCCGGCAAGCTTTGCCGGCCCACCTTCGCGTTGATCCGAGCCCACACCCGAAGCCCCGGAAACTCCAGAACAATCGCGTCGGGAGCGGAATGGCACGGCGCTTGCTTTGTCCCTGCACGAGACGCGCGCACGTCTGGCGCACGCTCGGGGGAGGTCATGGGGCACGCCTTCTATGTGTCGTCCGCGGGGGCCATGGCGCGCATGCGCCAGCTCGACGTGGTGGCGAACAACCTGGCGAATGCCGACACGATCGGATTCAAGCGCGACCGGACCCTGTTCGAGTCGGCACTCGAAGATCGCCTGGTCGGGCCCGACGGGCGCCTGATCGGTGGGGCCGAGGCCCTGGCCTTCGTGCGCGCCCAGTCGATCGACACCGAGCTCGCCGGTGGGCCGGTCCGCGCCACGGGCAACCCGCTGGATGTCGCGATCGAGGGCGACGGCTTTTTCGAGGTGCTGACCGACGCCGGGCTCCGTTACACCCGCGCCGGCTCGTTCCTGGTGAATCCCGACGGACTGCTCGCGACGCCCGAGGGCCATCTGGTGATGGGCGACGGCGGACCGATCGCGGCGGGCCTCGGCCGCCCCCAGATCCTCGCCGGCGGCGAGGTCGTCGACGAGCTCCGGCAGCGCATCGACGGCCAGATCGACGTGCTGGGCCGGCTGCGCGTGGTCGAGCTCCCCGAGGGCTTCTCGAAGGAAGGGGCCAACCTGTTCCGGATCGACGAGGGCGCACCCACTCCGGTGGTCGGTGCCCGCCTCGCCGAGCGCTCGCTCGAGGGGTCGAACGTCCAGCCGGTGCGTGCCCTCGCCTCGATGATCGAGATCCAGCGTTCCTTCGACGCATCGCTGCGAGTGCTGCGCGCGTCCGACGAGATCACCCAAGAGCTCATCCAGGAGGTGTCTTCGTGAGAGCCTTGTTCACTGCCGCCACGGGCATGGAAGCCCAGCAGCTGCGGATCGACGCGATCGCGAACAATCTTGCGAACCTCGGCACGACCGGGTTCAAGAAATCGCGCGCGGAGTTCCAGGACCTCTTCTACGAGACCCTGCTGGCGCCGGGCGCCACGAGCTCGCAGGGCCAGGTGGTGCCGGCCGGCATCCAGGTGGGACACGGTGTGCGCCTGTCGGCGATGCAGCGGGTCTTCACCCAGGGCGACCGCACCGAGACGGGCCGGAGCTTCGACTTCGCGATCGATGGCGACGGATTCTTCCAGGTGCAGCGGCCGACTGGCGAGACGACCTACACCCGCGACGGATCGTTCAGCGTCGACAACCAGGGCAATCTGGTGAACGCGCAGGGTTTCCTGGTGATTCCCAACGTCAACGTTCCGCCCGATGCGCTCTTCGTGACCGTCCTGCAGGACGGCACCGTGAGTGCCCAGATCTCGGGCGACACCGATCTCACGAACCTCGGCCAGATCGAGCTCGCGCGATTCCAGAATCCGAGCGGTCTGCGGGCGATCGGGAACAACCTGTACGTGCCCACCGAGGGCTCGGGCGATCCCGAGACGGGGATTCCCGACGAAGACGGGTTCGGGGCTGTGACGCAGGGGATGCTCGAGAGCTCGAACGTGAACGTGGCCGAGGAGCTCGTCCAGATGATCCTGGCGCAGCGCGGGTTCGAGCTGAACTCGAGGGTGATCCAGGCGGGCGACCAGATGATGCAGACCGCCGGGGCGCTGAGCGGTTGATGCGGAACCCTTCCCGGAAGCCGGTGGCGCGGGCGGCGTGCCGACTCGGACGGCTGGGCGGCCCGGGGCGTGGGGCCCTGGCCTGGTCGGCGCTGGTGGTCGCCGCACTCGGCACCGCGTCGGTGGCGCTCGCCTCGGAGCCCGGCGACGCGCTCCGCGCCCAGATCGAGCGGTACGTGCGCGAGCGGGCCCCCTTTCCGCCGTCGGTGGTGGACGTCCCCACCCTCGACGCGTTCGCCCAGGCATGGATCGCCCCGGGCGATGTCCAGGTGCGACTCTCGACGAGTCCGCGGGAGCGCTTCGTGGGCACCGTCCCGATCACCGTCACGGTGCTCGCGGACGGGGCGGAGGTGAAGCGCGGGGTGGTCACGGCCCAGGTGCGGGCGATGCGACCCGTCCTCGTGGCCACGCGCGACCTCGAGCGCGGAGACATGGTCCGAGACTAGGACGTGGGGTGGGAAGAGCGCGACGTCTCGACCCTGCCCGACCGGGTGGTGTTCATGCGCGACGAAGTGGTCGGTCAACGCGTACGGCGCCGCGTCGGCGCGGGCACCCTGTGGCGCGCTGGACTCCTGAGCGAGCCGACCGTCGTCCAACGAGGCCAGATGGTGCGACTCCGCTTCCAGCGCGGACCGCTCCGGATCGCTGGCCTCGGGAAGGCGCGTGAGGAAGGCCAGGTGGGTGAGCTGATCCGGGTGCAGAACGTGGATTCCCGACGGGAAGTGATGGGGCGCGTGCGCGCGGACGGAGAGGTCGATGTCGAGCTCTAGGCGTTGGGGTGGCTGGCTCCTCCTCGTTCCGTTGGCGACGCTCGGATGCGTCGAGAACGCGATCTACCAGTCGCGGATCCCGATGGACTACGACCCGCTGCCCGCACCCCAGCCCGCCGAGCCCACCGCTGGCGCGATCTGGAACGGGACCACCCGCGGCGGGACCTTCCTGTTCTTCGACGCGAAGGCCCGCGGCATCGGGGATCTCGTGACGGTCGTGATCCAGGAGGACCTGACGGCCGAGGGGCTGGCCGAGACGGACGCGATCCGCGAGACGAGCAACACGACCACGCTCTCCTCGAGCCTCGGGTTCCAGGACCTCGTCGCCGATGGTGCCGAGGCGCTGCTCCGTCTGTTCGGGATCAACGCCGACCAGAACGAGCCTCCGGCCGGGACCAACGTGAACGTGCTCACCTCCGAGAACGAGAGCGAATTCGAAGGCGAGGGCTCGACCCGACGCGAGGGTACCTTTCAGGGGGTCATGACCTGTCGGGTGGTGAATCTCCTCCCGAACGGCGTGTTCCACATCCGCGGACGCCGTCAGATCATCGTCAACCACGAGGCCCAGTGGATCACCCTCGAGGGTCTGGTGCGAAAGGAAGACATCGACGTCGACAATACCGTGGCGTCGACCCAGCTCGCCGAGGCGCGACTCAGCTTCGACGGCATCGGGGTGCTCGACGACAAGCAACGTCCGGGCCCGCTCGCGCGGGTGCTCGACTGGATCTACCCGTTCTGATGCGGGTCGGGACCAGCATACTGGCCGGTGTCTGCGGGCTCGCGCTGCTGGCGGCCCCCGGCGGCAGCGACGCCGCCCGGGTGAAGGACTTCGCCGCCGTCAAGGGTGTCCGCGAGAACCAGGTCATCGGCTACGGGCTCGTCGTGGGCCTGAACGGCACGGGCGACGGGATCCAGACGGAGTTCACGGCCCAGTCGCTCGCGCGCCTGCTGCAGAAGCTCGGCATCGGGGTCGCTCCGAACCTGATTCGGGTCCAGAACGTCGCGGCCGTCATGGTGACGAGCCAGCTCCCGCCCTTCGCGCGAACCGGCAGCAAGATCGATGCGCTGGTCTCGTCGATGGGGGATGCCGAGAGCCTCGAGGGGGGCACGCTCCTGATGACCCCGCTCGTCGGAGCGGACGGCGAGGTCTACGGGATCGCCCAGGGTCCGATCTCGGTAGGCGGCTTCTCGGCGGGGGGCGGTGCGGGAAGCTCGGTCCAGAAGAACCATCCGACCGTCGGACGTATCGCCAACGGCGCCACGGTCGAACGGGAGCTCGGCTGGGGCATCGAGGGGCGGCGCGACTTCGAGATGTCGCTCTCGTCGCCCGACTTCACCACCGCCCTGCGGACCGCGAACGCCATCAATGCCCACTTCGGGAAGCCCGTGGCCCGGGCCCGCGATGCTGGAACTCTCGCGCTGAGCGTCCCGACCGAGTTCGCGAACGACATCGTCACGTTCCTGGCGAGCGTCGAGTCGGTCGAGGTGGCGCCCGACGCGATCGCGCGTGTCGTGCTGAACGAGCGCACCGGGACGGTGGTGATGGGGGCCAACGTGCGGATCTCGAAGGTCGCCGTGTCGCACGGGAACCTGTCGGTCACGATCAGCGCGACCAACTCGGTGTCGCAGCCCGCCCCCTTCTCCGACGGCCAGACGGTGGCGGTCCAGAACCAGGACGTCACTGCCGTGGAAGAGGCGGCACAGCTGGTGGTCGTCGACGGACCCGTCACGATCGGTGAGCTCGTTCAGGGCCTGAACGCGGTCGGGGTGTCGCCGCGCGACCTGATCGCCATCCTGCAGGCCATCAAGACGGCCGGAGCCATGTCGGCCGAGCTGGTGCTGATGTGAGCGATCTGTCGGCGCTCGCAGAGATCGCGGTGGCTTCGCAGACCGGCCGGCAGGCGACGTCGGGCAATGATTCGACGGCGAAGGCGGCTCGCGAGTTCGAGGCCTACTTCGTCGACCAGCTGCTCCGGCTCGGGAGCCAGCCGCTCTTCGGGGACACCCCGCTCTCGGGCGGCGAGGGCGGGAAGCTCTATCGGGATCTCTTCCACCAGGAGCTCGCCCGCATCGTATCCGAGCGCCAGGAGCTCGGAATCGGGGCCGCCATCCGCGCGCAACTCGAGGCTTCAAGTCCGCGAAGCGCCGAGCCGAACAAGGAAAGACCATGAACCTCTCTCCCGAGCGCGTGCGCGAGCTCCAGACCGTCCTCGAGGCCGAGATTGCCCTCTACGTCGAGCTGCGAGGGCTCCTCCAGCGAGAGCGGGAGCTGATCGTGAATCTCGACGCCGTGCGGCTGGAGGACACGGTCCGCCAGAAGGAGGCGCTCGCCGAGGAGGGGAAGCTCCTCGAGGAGAGCCGGATCGACGTGGCGGTACGGTTGGCCGCCGATCTCGATCTCGGACCGGAGCGGCCGACCCTCTCCCAGATCTGCGACCGGATCGGCGTCGAGTCGGCCCCGCTTCGCCGGCTGCACAGCCGGCTCGTGGCGCTGGTGGGCGCGGTGCGCGAGCTGCGCGATGCGAACGCCGGCTTCGCCGGCGAGTCGCTGCTCCAGGTCCGAGCCACGCTCCAGCTGCTCGGCCGCCTGCTCCCCACGGATCCCACCTACACCACCCTGGGCGGAACCGACGCGGGCCGTGTGGCGGCCGGTCAGCTCGTCCGGCGATCGGCGTGAGGGAGCGCTCGTGAGCATCTTCGGTGTCCTCGACATCGCGTCGCGCGGCCTCCTGATCAACCAGGCAGGCATCCGCACGACTGGTCACAACATCGCCAACGCGTCCAATCCGGAGTACTCGCGCCAGCGTCAGATCCTGCGGGCCGAGACGCCCGAGGTGCTGCAGTCCGGCACGCTCGGAACCGGCGTCCGTCAGCTCAGCGTCGAGCGCATCACCGATCAGTTCCTGTTCCGCTCGCTCACCAGCGAGGAGAGCTCGTCGGGATCCACGGACGTCCAGGCCAATGCCCTGGCAGCGATCGAGGAGGTCTTCAACGAGCAGTCCGGCGGGGGCCTCTCGCCCGCGCTGACCCAGTTCTACAACGCCTTCGACGATCTGGTGGCCTCGACCGACGAAACCGGCGCGATCGAACGTGAGCAGATCCTGGTGGAGGCGAACGCCGTGATCGCCGAGCTCCAGCGCATGGACAGCGAGCTCCGGGCCCAGCAGCAGGCGGTCGACCGATCGCTCCAGAATACCGCCGCCGAGATCAACGACCTGGCGGTGCGGATCCAGGATCTGAACGACGAGATCGTGCGGGCCGAGATCACGGCGCCGGCCAACGACCTACGCGACCAGCGCGATCAGCTGGTCCGCGATCTGTCTCGTCGGGTGGACATCAACACCTTCGAGCAGGACGACGGGAACCTCGTGGTGATGATGCGCGCCAACGGTCTGCCCCTCGTGGAGGGTCCGAGCGTCGGCACCTTGACGACCACCCAGGACACCAGCAACCCGTTCGACGGCACCTTCGTGAACGTCCTCTTCGATGACGGCGCCAATCGGGTGGACGTGACGGCGTCGATCGGAGGCGGAGAGCTGGGCGGCGCGCTCGCGGTGCGCGACAGCATCATCCCCGACGCCATCCGCTCGCTCGATACGATCGCCTACAACCTGGTCGATTCGGTGAACTCGCTGCACAACGCCGGCTTCGCGCTCGACGGATCGACCAATGTCGACTTCTTCACCGACCTTACGGCCGTGGAGGACGCGGCGCGCGACATCAGCCTCGACGCCGCGATCGACGCCGACCGGATCGCCGCTGCCGACGCGCTCGCACCGACCCCCGCCACCGTCCCCTTCACCGGCAACCGGGCCGTGGCCGAGCAGATCGCGGGTCTTCGTAGCGGCACGATCACGATCGCCCTTCCGGGAGATCCTCCGGGCCCGGCGAGCGGTCCGACGCGCTCGCTGCTCGATCACACGGCCGCGACCATCGCTGACATCGGCCAGCAGGCCGCCACCGTCCAGGAGGCGAAGGCCCAACAGGACCGCGTGCTCGAGACCCTCCAGAACCGTCGGGACCAGATCTCGGGGGTCTCGATCGATGAAGAGGTGGTGACACTCGTGCGGCTCCAGGCCGCATTCCAGGCCAACGCCCGGGTGATCGCCACGGTCCAGCAGATGCTCGACGACCTGGTTTCGGTGGTCTAGGAGCGACGATGGGGGTTCGAGTCACCGAATCGATCCTGTTCCGTTCGAGCCTGAGCGACGTGGCGCAGCAGCGTGTCCGTCTGCGGGCTTCCCAGGAGCAGGCCAGCACCGGGCTCCGGATCAATCGGCCCTCCGACGACCCGGTCGGGGTGGGCGAGGCGACGCTGCTGCGTTCGGATCTCGACACCCTGACCCAGCTCGAACGCAACATCGTCCAGGCCAAGCAGACGACGACCGCCACCGAGACGGCGCTCGCCAACACCAACGAATCGCTGATCCGGCTGCGCGAGCTCGTGCAGCAGGCCCTCTCGGGTGGTTCGGGCGGTACGCAGGGCCGGATCATCGCCGACGAGGTCGAGGACATCCACGACCAGATCTTCACCGAGGCGAACAGCCAGGTGAACGGCTCGTTCATCTTCTCGGGCCAGGCCTACGACACCCAGCCCTTCAGTCGCAGCGGGAGCTTCACGCCGGGCCAGCCCGGGTCGCCCAGCGTGGGCTTCGTGGGCGACGCCGGAGAACGACAGACCACGATCGACGAGGGCGTCCAGGTGCGCTCTACGTTGAACGGGCAACGGGTCTTCCTGGGTGACGCCGACGGGGATGGGAACACCGACACCGGGAGCGAGGACCTCTTCGATCTGGTGAGTGAGGTGCGGGAGCTGCTCGTCTCGAATCCGGACGGCACCGTGGATTTCGCCGCCTTGCAGCCGGCGATCGATCGCATCGATACGGCGATGCAGCAGATCTCGACCGAGCGGACCCGGATCGGCAGCGCGGGCGCGCGACTGGAGCGCCAGGAGCAGGTGCTCACCGAGCGCGAGATCCAGCTGACCCAGGCGCTCTCGGACACCCAGGACGCGGACGCCACGCGGGTGTTCTCGGAGCTCGTCCAGCAGGAGGCCGCGCTCCAGGCCTCCCTCAACGTCACGGCGCGGATCGTCCAGCCGACGCTGTTGAACTTCATCGGGTAGCCATGCTGGTACTGTCGCGAAAGACCGGAGAGAGCCTGCGCATCGGTAGCGACGTGCGGGTCACGATCGTGGCCGCGTCGCCCGGCCACGTGCGCATCGGCATCGAGGCGCCCGACGACGTGGCGATCTACCGCGAGGAGGTCTTCGGTCGCATCGCCGAAGCGAACCTCGAGGCATCCAAGGCGCCTGCGCGTGACGAGCGACCGCTCGCCCCGCGCCCCCTGGGCAGCCGTGCGAAGGGGAAGGTGGAAGGCTCATGAGCAACAAGATTGCGATCGAGAGTACGCGCTTCGGCCGCTTCGAGGTGGACGAATCCGACCTGATCCATTTCCCGGGACTCCCGGGGTTCCCGGGGGCCGAGCGCTTCGTCGTGATGCAGCACGACCAGAGCAATGTCTTCGCCTGGCTGATCTCGGTGGACATGCCCGATCTCGCATTGGTCGTGACCGAGCCGTCCCAGTTCTTCCCGGACTATCGACCGCCGATGTCGGAGCGACAGCTCCGGGCCCTCGGTGTGAGCCAGGAGCAGGAGATGGCGTCGCTCGACGTGCTCGCGATCGCGAGCTTCCGCGACCACAAGGTGACCTTGAACCTCGCGGCGCCCCTGGTGGTGAACGTGCACACCCGGAGGGGGACCCAGGTGATCCTCGAGGACGATCGATTCCGGGTGCGTCAGGAGCTCCCGGCCCTCGAGAGCAGTCAGATCGTGGCCGCCCAACGTCCGGCCGCTCCGCCCGACGGGGGGAGTCGCGAGTCCGAACCAGCTCGGGCTGCCGCCCCGTTGCCGTCTCGAGAGGCGGGTTGAGCACGACCCGGGGCTCGGATTCCGGGACCGTTCTGCCGATGCGGATCGAGGTCCCAGAACCCTCGGAGGCGGGATGGATCTGAACCCGATTCGCGCCAAGATCGAATCGCTCGAGCGGCTGAGCGCGCCGCCGGCCTCGCTCGATCGGATCCTCGAGCTGACGGCCGACGCCGAGACCGAGCTCGGCGCCCTCGGTGCGGCGGTCGATGCCGACCCTTCGTTGGCGGCCCGTCTGCTGCGGCTCGCGAACTCGGCCTACTTCGGCTTCGCGCGCAAGATCGAGACCATCGACGACGCGCTCGTCGTGCTGGGCTTCCAGCGGGTCCGGAATCTCGCCGTGTGCGTCGCCGTCGCGCCCCTGTTCGAGAGCCACGAGAAGCTCGATCTCGAGACCCTCTGGCTCCATTCGTGCGCCGTCGCCGAGGCCGCGCGCCTCGTGGCCGAACGGACGAGCTTCGAGCCGGGCGTGGCCTATGCCGCCGGGCTGATGCACGACCTCGGTCGCGTGGCGCTCGCCGATGTCCTCCCCCAGCGCTACGCGCGGGTCGTGGCCCACGACGAGCGCCACGGCTGCGGTGCCCTCGAGGCCGAGCGCAAGGTGCTCGGCCTCGACCATGGCTGGGCCGCGGGCGTCCTGTTCGAGCGCTGGCAGCTCCCCGAACGGCTCACCGTGGGCATGGCCTGCCACCACGAGCCCGAACGCGACCCGAGCGGCCTGGCCTGGCGCCTCTACCTGGCGAACGAGCTCGCCTCGCTCGAGGGCTTTCCGGCGCCCGGGGATGGCCCGGCAGTCCAGCAGATCCCAGCGAGCGCGCTCGGTGCGCTCGGTCTCGAACACGAGGACGCGGAGCGTCTGGCCGAAGCCTTCCGGGAGCGGGGCGAGTCGATCGAGGTGCTCTACCGCATGAGCCTCTCGGGGGCGCCGTGACGGAAGCGGGCGAACGTCTGCGGGAACGGGTGCGCGCGATACGCCGGAGTGTGGCTGCAGCGCTCGGCACGGCTGACGGGGCCGCACGAATCGACGCGCAGCTCGGCCAGCTCGAGCGGCTGGTCGGCCTGGTGTCGAGTGCGGCCGTGTCGGCCCACGAGGAGAGCGAACGTCGTATCGCCGATCTCTCCGTGATCCGTCGCGCGAGTGCGCTCTTCTCGTCGGTCTTCGATCTCGAGCGTCTCTGCGTGGGGCTGCTCGAGCTGGTGGGCGAGGCGATGCCCGTGTCCCATGGGCTCCTCTACCTGACCGACCAGAGGGGACAGCTCACCCTCGAGGCCGTCCACGGACGGCAGCTCGACAGCGAGGCGAGAGCGGTCGCCAGCTGGGCGGCGTCGCTCGGTCTCGAGCGTGGCGAGACCACGGCCATCGACGATTCGCGGATGCACCGGCAGCTCGGCGAGCTGCCCGGCGCCGAGCGCGTGCGCGCTCTGCTCTCTGCACCGCTCGTCGTGTTCGGGATTCCGGTGGGCGTGCTCCAGATCGCCGAGCCGGAACCGGGTCGACTCGGCGCCGAAGACCATCGTCTGCTCGGCCAGCTGGCCGAGCTCGCCGCGCTCGCCATCCATCAGGCCCGGCTCTGTGCCTTGATGATCGAGCGGGGTCACGAACTCGATGGGCTCGCGCGCGCCCAGGCCGAGCAGCTCGCGGGGGTGCGCAGCGCCCTCACCCACAGCGAGCGGCTGGCCTGCTTGGCGACGCTCGCCGGGGGCATCGCCGAAGAGGTCCGGAATCCGCTCTCCTACGTCCTCTCCGATCTGCGGCGCGTGGCCGAGTTCGCGAACGATCTCGCCGCGGACGTGCCTCCGCTCCTCGAGGCGGCCGAGCGCGCCTGCGACCTCCCCGCGAGCGGGGACCCCAGCATCGAACGGGCCCGTCGGGCGGCCTGCGCGGCCCTGGCCGAACGGGTCGGCGATCCCATCCCCGGTGCCCTGCGGAACCTGCGCGCGACGGTCGCGTCGGTCGAAGAGGGGCTCGGGCGTCTCGTGGCCGTGGCCAGCGATCTCCAGGGCTTCGTGCGCGAAGAACACGAGCTGTGCGAACCCACCGAGCTCGACGTGGTGGTGGAGGGCGCGGTGCGTGCGATCGAGTCGCGGCTGGGGCGCCACCAGCGGGTCGAACGCGAGCTCGAGGTCCTGCCCCGGGTGGTCGCGCGACGGCTCGAGGTCGCCCAGGCCTTGCTGCACCTGCTCCGGAACGCCCTCGAGGCGCTCGGCGAGCGTGGGGTCGTCCGGGTCGCGACCGGCTGCGAGGGGGGATTCGTCTGGATCGAGGTGCACGACGACGGGCCCGGAGTGCCTCCCCGCGACGCCTCTCGGATCTTCGATGCCTTCTACACCACCAAGGGCCGTGGTCGCACCGGTCTCGGACTCTCGATCGCCCGGCAGGTGGCCGACGAGCACGGAGGGCGTCTCGAGCTGCGCCGTAGCGAGGTCGGAGCCTGCTTCCGGATCTGGATCCCCGTGCGGACCGTCCTTGCCGAGGGCAGCTTCGCTCAGTCGTCCGGAACGGGCGGC
>CAYYUT010000008.1:0-20439 GCA_964474935.1 uncultured Spirochaetales bacterium | reverse complement strand
ACCGGGCGGCAGCGACTCGTCGGCGTCGATGGCGAGCACCCAGTCGTGACGCGCCTGCGCCAGCGCGAAACCCATCAGCTCGACATTCCCCTCGTAGGGACGCACGAAGACGCGGGCTCCGCGCTCACGCGCGATCGCCTCGCTGGCGTCGTCGCTACGATCGTCGATCACCACCACGCAGTCGTCGGCGAATGCGACCGATTCGAGGCAGCGCGGCAGATTCTCTTCTTCGTTGCAGGCGATGATGCAGACCGAGAAGGGGTTGCTCACGCCCGAACACGCTCGACGGACAACACACCCTGGATCTTCTTGATGGCCTTCATCACGGCGTTCAGGGTGCGCACGTCTTTCACCCAGAGGTCGAAGCTCGAGACGGCCTTCTGATCGCTCCCGGTCCCGATTCGACCGCTCTCGATGTTGATGCCGGCCGTCGAGATCGACTTCGTGATGGTCGCGAGGATGCCCGGACGGTTGTTCGATACCACCCGGATCTTCACGCAGCGCGCGATGTCGGGCGACGCGTCCCACTGAACGTCGATGCGGCGCTCTCGGTCGAGTTCGAACACCTTGTCGCAGCTCCGGGTATGGACGGTGACCCCCCGCCCCCGGGTGACGAAGCCCGTGACCTCGTCGCCGGGCAGGGGAGCGCAGCAGCGGGCGAAGCGGACCAGCACGTCCTCGTGTCCGGACACCCGGATGCCCGACTTCGACTTCCTCTCGGTCCGGCGGAACACGCTCCGACGCTTCTTCCGCTGCGGGGGGCTCGATTCCTCGCCGCGCAGGCGCCTCACCACGTTCACCGGAGGCAGACGGCCATACCCGACCGCCGCGAAGAGGTCCTCGACGGAACGCCCCCGCGTCTCCTTGGCGGCGATCTCGTCGAGGTCGCCACTCTCGAGCATGCGGGGAAGCGACATCCCCGCTTTGCGAAGCTCGCGCTCGAGCATTTCGCGGCCGAGCGTGCGGCTGCGTTCGGTCTGTGCGGCCCGGATGGCGTGGCGGATCTTGCTCCGTGCCTTGCCCGAGGCGACGAACTCGAGCCAGTCCTTGCGGGGCACCTGCGACGGGCTGGTGAGGATCTCGACCGTGTCGCCGTCCTCGAGCTCGTGGCGCAGCGGCACCATCTTGCCGTTGACCTTGGCCCCGACGCAGTGGTCACCCACTTCGCTGTGGATCGCGTACGCGAAGTCCACGGGCGTCGCCTTCTGGGGGAGGCTCATCACCTCGCCCTGGGGCGTGAAGACGAAGACCTCGTCCGGGAAGAGATCGACGGTCACCGTATCGAGGAACTCGTGGGGATCGTCGAGCTCGCGCTGGGATTCGATCAGCTGCCGGAGCCAGGCGAACTTCCGGTCGTCCTCGCCCTCGTGGTCGATGCGGCCTTCTTTGTACTTCCAGTGCGCGGCGATCCCGAGCTCGGCCTTGTGGTGCATCTCGGTCGTCCGGATCTGGACCTCCATGCGCTCGCCATAGGGCCCGATCACGGCCGTGTGGAGCGACTGATAGCCGTTGGCCTTCGGCAGCGCGATGTAGTCCTTGAATCGGCCGGGAATCGGACGCCACAGGCTGTGGATCAGACCGAGCGCCGCGTAGCAGGCTTCGGTCCCGGCATCGACCACGACCCGGTACCCCACGACGTCGTAGATCTCGTCGAGGTCGACGCCCTGGCTCTGCATCTTCGCGTTGATGGAGTAAAGATCCTTCACCCGTCCCGTGACCTCCGCCTCCATCCCGTTCTGGGACAGACGCGAGGAGAGCACAGCGATCACCTCTTCCATGTAGCGTTCGCGACGCTTGCGATTGACGGCGATGCGTCGGTCGAGTTCCTTGGCCGCCTCGGGATCGAGGGCGCCGAACGCCAGGTTCTCGAGCTCGCGCTTCATCCAGTCGATGCCGAGCCGACGCGCCAGCGGGGCGTGGATGTCGAGCGTCTCCTGGGCGATGCGCCGGCGCGATTCCTCCTTCATGAACTCGAGGGTACGCATGTTGTGGAGGCGGTCGGCGAGCTTGATCATCAGGACGCGGATGTCCTTCGACATCGCGATCAGCATCTTGCGGAAGTTCTCGGCCTGCCTCTCGCGGGCCGAGTTGAACTCGATCTTGGCGATCTTGGTGAGACCCTCGACGAGGAAGGTGACCTCGTCGCCGAACAGGCGACGCAGCTCCTCGCTGGTGGTGAGGGTGTCCTCGAGCGTGTCGTGGAGCAGCCCGGCCGAGACCGTGACCTCGTCGAGCCGGAGCTCGGCCAGGATCATGGCGACCGCGATGGGGTGCACCAGGTAGGGCTCGCCCGACAGGCGCTCCTGCCCGTCGTGCACCTTGGCCGAGAACACGTAGGCGCGCTGCAGCAGGGCGAGGTCCGCGTTCGGATTCGACTCGAGCACCCGGTCGGCGATATCGTTGAAGCGCGGCAGTCGCCTGCGCGATTTCCTTTGCATATCGCGCATTTCGAAGGAAATGATAGCAGACGCGACGGCCCCCTACCGAGCCAGCGATGCGCGCTCCCCGAGCGCCCCGAGGCCCTGCGCCACGGCCCCGGCGCGACCGTGGCGCGCGCGCACCTCCGACGTCTTCCCGACCCGCTCGGCGGAGATGATCTCCGCGACCCGCGAGGTGGCGATCTCGAGGTCGTCGTTCACCACCACGTAGTCGAAGCGCTCGACGGCTTCGAGCTCACTCCGCGCGAGCGCCAGGCGCCGGTCGATCACCTTCGCCGCGTCGGTGCCCCGGCCGCGCAGCCGGGCCTCGAGGCTCTCGAGCGAAGGCGGCACCAGGAAGATCAGGCGGGCGTCGTCGCGCCGATCGCGGATCTGCCCGGCCCCCTGCACCTCGATCTCGAGCAGCACGTCGTGGCCCCGTCCGAGGGGCTCGTCGATCGCCGCCCAGCTCGTCCCGTACATGTTGCCGCCGTACTCGGCGAACTCGACGAAGCCCCGATCGTCGACCAGATCGAGGAAGGCCCGCTCGCCGACGAAGTGGTAGTCGACGCCGTCCTGCTCGCCTGGGCGCATCGGCCGGGTCGTGTGCGAGATCGAGAACTCGATGCGCGGATCCCGCTCGACGGTCTTGCGACAGAGCGTCGTCTTGCCCGTGCCCGAGGGCGCCGAGACGACGAACGGGATGCCTCGTCGGCGCCCGGCCTGCGATGACCTCATC
Organism: uncultured Spirochaetales bacterium; assembly: GCA_964474935.1. Classification (GTDB taxonomy): domain Bacteria; phylum Myxococcota_A; class UBA9160; order UBA9160; family JAFDDA01; genus CAYYUT01. The sequence continues at coordinate 17,283 of CAYYUT010000008.1, read as the reverse complement.
CCGGGGCTGCCCCTCCTCCGGCCGGGCTCCGCCGCGACTCCCGGCCGGCGCCGCGCGTGGTGGGCCCGGGCGACGTCGCGTCGCCCGACCCGAGGCGCGCAGCGATCGTCTCGGGGTTGATCGCCGAGAGGATCACGTGGTCGCTGTCGGTCACCAGGATCGAGCGGGTGCGGCGGCCCTGTGTGGCATCCACCAGCTTGCCGCGCGCCGTCGCCTCCTCGCGGAGCCGGCGCATCGGCGCCGACTGCGGCGATACGATCGCGACCACGCGGCTCGCCGTCACCAGATTCCCGTAGCCCACGTGCAGCAGGCGCAGCGAACCGGCATCGGCGTCCGGAGCGCCTGTCGCCTCGGCTCCGCTCGATCGTCGTGCGCGTTCACCGACAGCCACCGCGCTATTCGACGTTCTGGACCTGCTCGCGGATCCGTTCGAGCTCGGTCTTGAGATCGACGACGCGATGGGCCAGCCCTGCGTCGTTGCTCTTGGCGCCGAGTGTGTTCGCCTCGCGCGAGAGCTCCTGGAGCAGGAAGTCGAGTCGGCGGCCGCAGGGCGTTCCCGCTGCGGCGTTCGCCAGGGTCTCCTCGAATTGGTCGAGATGACTGGACAGGCGTGAAAGCTCCTCGGCCACGTCCATGCGGTCGGCGGCGATCACGATCTCCTGATGGAGACGCGCCTCGTCGAGCAGGCCGGCCTCGTCCTGGAGCTGCAGGGCCCGCTTGCGCAGCCGTTCCGTCACCGCGGCCACGACCGCGTCCGTTCCGGCCGCGAGATCGGCGACGATGGCGCGGATCCCCACGATCCGTTCGAGGAACTCGCGCTCGAGGCCCTCACCCTCGCGCTCTCGGAAGGCCTGCGCCACCTCGATCGCGCGGTCCACGGCCTCGATCAGCAGCCGCCGCCCGACGTCCTCGGCGAGCTCGGGCTCCTCGGTTCGCGCGACCCCGGGCAGCGCGAGCAGCGCGTCGGCGTCGAGATCGGGATCGACCCCGTAGCGCTCGTGGAGCGTGCGCGCTGCGTCCACGTACTGACGCGCCAGCTCGAGGTCGATGTCGACCCGTGGCGTCGGCGATGCGCCGCTCGGCGCGCTCACCGAGAGCTCGACCTTGCCGCGCGCAAAGGCCTGCTGGAGGCGTCCGCGAACGTCCATCTCGAAGCGCGAGAGGATGCGCGGGAGCCTGATCCGGGGATCGAGATGGCGCTGGTTCACCGAGCGGAGCTCGACGTCGAACACCAGGCCCTCGAGATCGAACCGCGCGCGCCCGAACCCCGTCATGCTCCGGATCACGGCGACCTCCGGCGCGCCGCCGCGACGGCGGCCGGCAGGAGCTCTCGGACCTCGTCTCGGTCGGCGGTCGCCGTCCCGATCTTGCCGACGACGACCCCGGCCGCGGCGTTCGCCACCACCGCCGCTTCGAGCAGCGGCGCTCCGGCCCGGCGCGCGAGCTCGAGAGCCGCGATCACGGTGTCACCGGCGCCCTGCACGTCGAAGACCTCCTGGGCGACGGTCGGAACATCGACGCCGCGCGGCACGACTCCCCGCTCCCCCGCATCGGTGCCGGGATAGACCGTCATCCCATGGGCACCCCGGGTGACCACGACGTCGGCCGGACCCACCTTCTGGCGAATCCTCGCGACCGCGCGGTCGAGGTCTTCGGGGTGCCGCACCCGGACACCGGAGAGCGCCTCGGTCTCGCGCAGATTCGGCTTCAGGAGCGAGGCACCCCGCAACCGGGCGAGCGACGCCTTCGGATCCACCGCCACGGGGATCCCGGCCGCATGCAGCCGGCGCATCACCGAGCCGAGCACCTCGGGAGCGAGCATGCCCTTTCCGTAGTCCTCGACGATCGCAGCGGTCGCGTGGGGAATCGCCGCTTCGATCGCGGCCAGCAGGGCCTTGACGGAGCGCGCCGGGATCGGAGCGTCCGTCTCGCGGTCGAAGCGCACCACCTGCTGCGAGCGCGCCACGACCCGCGACTTGCGCGTGGTGGGCCGGTCGTCCACCACGACCAGACCTTCCGGATCGACGCCGAGATCCTTGAGCAGCGAGCGCACGCGGGCGCCCGCCAGGTCGTCGCCCACCACCGAGCAGAAGCGGCAGCGTCCGCCGAGCGCGACCAGGTTGCGGACCACGTTGCCGGCACCGCCCAGCACGGTCGATTCGTCGCGCAGATGCACCACCGGAACCGGGGCCTCGGGGCTGATGCGCTCGACCTCGCCCCACAGGTACTCGTCGAGCACGACGTCGCCGAGCACCAGGATCGTCTCCCGCTCGAAGCGATCGAGGATTCCGGCCAGGCGCTGCGTGTCGATCCGCTTCATCCCCGGAGCTTTCCTTCCGCCGGCTGGGTCTGCCGGGTGGTGTCGCCCCCCGACACCCCGCGCCCCGCGCGATGCGACGACCCCGCCGATTCAGCCAGCCCGCCGGTCCCGGGACAGCCCCGTAGATGCCAGGCCGCCACCGCCCGGCGCGAGGCCCAGCGCGCCCCGGCCGCCCGCGACCAGAGCACCCGCGGCGAGGGCAGCAGGACGTAGCCGAGGCTCTTGATGCTCCGGATCGTCCGCACGAACGCGTAGGCCCCCCATCCGCGACGCCTCCGGAAGAAGCGGTAGAGGGATCGATGGTACTCGATGCGCGTGGCAGCCGGCCGCTCCTTCTTCGAGCTCGCACCGAGCTCGTGGAGGACCCGGGCGTCGGGGAGGTGCACGACCCGGAGGCCCGCCTCGCGGGTGCGCAGACACCACTCGGTCTCCTCGAGGAAGAAGAAATAGGCCTCCGGGAGCGGGCCCACGCGCTCCAGCACCTCGCGGCGGGCGACGAGGCAGGCGCCGAGCACCGCCGGCACGTCGATGGGTGCGGTGGCCGGACGTCGGCGCGACGGCCAGCCAGATGGGCGCAACCAGCCGGCGAGGGCGCGCGGAAGGACTTCGTCGCGAAGCCTCGGTTCGCCATGAACGCTGTTCTGGAGGGAGCCGTCGGGCGCCACGAGCTGCGGGCCCACGATCCCGACATCCGGGTGGGCGTCGAGGTAGCTCACACAGCGATCGAAGGTTCCAGCGAGCGGGCGGGCGTCGTTGTTGAGCAGGACCACGCAGCGCCCCCGCGCACGGGCGAGACCCGCGTTCATCCCGCGCGCGAAGCCTCCGTTCTCGGCCAGCTCGATCACCTCCACCTGCGGAAAGCGCTCGCGGACCGCGGCCGCGGTACTGTCCCGCGATCCGTTGTCGACCAGCCAGACCTCGCTGCGAAGGCCACCGCGGTCGGCCGCCAGCGCCTGCTCCACCGACGCCAGACAGGCGAGGGCCAGCGCGCGCGCCTCCCAGCTCAGGACGATGATCGAGAGGTCGATCATCCCGGCCCGGCCCCGGCCGCCGACGAAGGCACTCCCGCACCCGCGAGCGGCGGGGCGTCCAACGCGCGTCGCGCCGCGGCCACCACGGCGTCGACCGGGATGTCCCGCATGCATCGATGATCGATCGGACAATGGCGCTCGTAGCAGGGTCGGCAGGAGACGTCGGCCGTGAAGACCTCGACGTGGTCCAGGTTGCATGCGGTCTTCTCCAGACTGGTCGGGCCCATCATGACCAGGCACGGCGTCTCGAATGCGGCAGCGATGTGCCGCGTGCCGGCATCGTTGCAGACGACGAGCCGGGCCCTGTCCACCAGGGCCTTGAGTCCTGCGAGATCGAGGCTCCCGGCGAACGCGACGGCCCGCGCCCGCATCCCGGACACCACCTTCCCGACGATGGCGGCTTCGGCCCGAGTGCCCACCACGACCACGGCGCACCCATCCCGTGCCAGCGCGTCCCCCACCCGCGCGAACGACTCGACGGGCCAATGCTTGGACGGTCCGAACGAGGCCCCTGGCGCGAGAACGACTACGCGGGCGTCGCCGGCGACGCCCGACCGGGCCAGACGGCGATCGACGTCACGCCGTTCGCCGGGCTCGAGGAAGAGAGCCAGCCGCGTGTCGCCCGGGTCGGCGCCGAGCGCGGCCACGACACCGAGCACGTGCCGCTCGCGCGGAACGAAGCGTACGTCCGGACGCGGCACGGCCCGATCCAGCAGCCCGCTCCGCCCCTGGCCGGCGTACCCGACGATGCGACGCACGCCCCCCGCGCGCATCAGCCAGGCCGAGGAGAAGGAATCGGGCAGGCAGACACCGAGTTCGTAGCGGTCGGCGCGAAGCGCCCATACGTCGGCCAGCCAGGCCCTGGCACCCCGGCGGTGCGAGTTCAACGGCCGCACCCGATCGATCCAGGGCGTGCCGCGCAGCAGGGGCTCGAGTCCGGCGCGGACCTGCGCGTCGATGCGAGCGCGAGGGAAGCGAGCGCGCAGGGCCCGGAACGCGGGGGTCGACATCACGACGTCCCCCACCCAATTGGGAGCACGCACGAGGATCGATCGCGGATCGGCATCGATGCTCAAGACGGACCCGTCGACGACGACGCGATGGCGGCCGACATCGCCTGCCCTCCGCGAGCTCCGGGCTCCGGGCGCGCCCTCTGGCCGAGGAGCTCGCGGGCCGCATCGATCACCAGATGGCTCGGCACGCCGGTCATGCAGGGGGCCGCCGCACATCCGCGTCGGCAGGGGCTGCATCCAACCGGGACGCGAACCCGCCGCCAACGGGTCTCGGGCCAGGGCTCGTTCTCGACCGGATCGGTCGGTCCGAGGATCTGGACGATCGGCGTCCCGACGAGCGACGAGACGTGCAGAGGGCCCGTGTCGCTCCCGATCACCAGGGCGCAGTGGGCGAAGAGGGCCGCCAGATCGACGAGTGACGCTGTCTCGGGCGCATGCGCCGCCGCCCCCTCGGACGACCCGACCACCGCCGCCGCGAGCCGGCGATCGTCGTCGGAGGGACCGGCGGTCACCAGCACCGGGCGGCCGCACCAGCCCGCGAGCCCACGCGCGACCTCGGCAAAGCGGTGGGCCGGATAGCGCTTGTGAGCGGCCCCCGGGCTCGTGCCGGGGTGCAGGATCACCGGGCCTGGCGAACGATCCGAGCTGCCCGACGCCAGCGTGTCGCGCATCGCGGCGAGCGTCGCCCGAGGAATCCGCAGGGGCCTCGGGTCGGGCCGCGCGGTCGCACCGAGGAAACGCAACAGCGCCAGATTCCGTTCGAAGCGCGACCCGCGCGCCGGCTCGAGCCGGGCCCGATCGGTGGCGAGACGCCAGCTCTGCTCACGGCCGAAGGGAGGCGCGTAGCCGACGCGACGCGGCGCTCCCGAGACGCGTGCCAGCAGGCTGCTCTTCAGGATCGAATGGAAGTCGACCACCAGATCGAAGCCTCCCGCTCGGAGCGCGGCGACGAAGCGCTTCGTCTCGGCGACCGCACCCGACCAGCGTCCGCCGCGGAGGGCGCCGACCAGCTCTGGACGCGGGAAGACGATGACGTCGTCCACCCAGGGCTGCACCGCGAGCAACGGCGCCGCGGCCGGCTCCACCAGCCAGGCGAGATGCGCGCGCGGATAGGTCGCTCGGAGCGCGGACACCGCGGGAAGCGTGCGGACCACGTCGCCCACGGCGCCGAGCCGGATCACCAGGATGCGCTCGGCCACGGGCGGCGCCGCGAGTGGGTTGGTGCAGTGGATGATGGCTCGTGCCTCGCGCGGAGAATCGGCGCTCTGTAGGATATCGCGGCATGTCGTTTCCCCGCATCCTGTACGGCTACCTCGCGCGCGAGGTGCTGCTCTACGGGTTGATCGGATTCGGGGTGATGACGGCGCTGTTCACGGCGCAGAACCTGATCGCCCGGGTCGATTCGCTGCTGGCCTCGGGAATCGCCTCGGGCGACATCGGACGCCTCACCGCCTGGATCGTTCCGATGCTCGCCGGCTACATGGTTCCGGTCGGACTCCTCTTCGGGGTGCTCGTGGCGATGGCCCGGCTCTCCGCCGATTCCGAGATCGTCGCCATGCGGGCCTGTGGGCTCGGCCTTCGCCAGATCCTGGCGCCGGTGGTGGCGGTCTCGGTGCCGCTCGCGGTGCTCACGGGGCTGCTCACGATCCACTTCGAGCCGCTCGCGCGCCGCGAGGTGCATGCCCTGCTGCGCGAAGTGGCCGCACGGGGCGGCTTCCTGAAACCAGGCGAGTTCCGTGCCATCGGAAGTCGGGTGCTCTTCGTGGAGTCGCGCGAACGCAACGGAGACCTCCGCCGGGTGGTGATCGCCGACCGCGACGACCCGGCGCGGCCCTTCCTGATCGTGGCGGGAAGCGGCCGGTTCTTCTTCGACCCCGACAACGAGACGGTGCGGCTCGATCTCTACGACGGCGACATCCATTTCGAGCCCGACGTCATGAACGAGACGGGCTACCGACGCATCGCGTTCGATCGCTTCGAGTATCCGGTGGACGCGAGCCAGTTCTTCGACGAGGCCGGGCGGGTGCGGCCTCGGGGGATGACGCTCAGCGAGCTCTACGACGTGATGGAACGCATCGATGCGGGCGAATCGATTCGTGACCTGCGCGATCCGAACCCACGGGCCTATCCCATGCAGGTGCACCGGCGCTTCGCGCTCGCCTGTACCCCGGTTCTGTTCGCCCTCGTGGGAACGCCGCTCGGTCTACGGCGCGTGCGGGGCGCGCGATCGTTCGGCGCGCTCGTGTGCGTGGTGCTGGTCTTCGCCTACTACGCCCTGCTCTCGTTCAGCGAAGATCTCGGACGCGCCGGCAGCGTGCCGCCCGTCGCGTCGGTATGGCTCCCGAATCTCGCCTTCGGCGTCGCGGCGATCCCGCTGATCCTGCGCAACCTGCGCGGTCAGATCTGATGCCGTCCGCGACGCATGCGCGCATCCCTTTCGTCCAGATCGACGCCGGTCGCACCCGACTGGTCGTCCGGGAGGATCTCGCGAGCGCGGCCGAGGCCGCCCGCCTGCTCGATCCCGACGCCCCCGAGCGACTCTTCGAGGCCAGCGAGCTGTCGGGGCGTGCGAGCGTCCGGATCGCGAAGCTCGGCGGTCGAGAGCTCGTGGTGCGACGCGTCCGGCACGGCGGGCTGATCGGTCCCTGGCTCGGAGAGGCGCTCGGCGGCCCCGGGCGCCCGCTCGCCGAGCTTCAGACCGCGGCCGACCTGTGGGAGTCCGGCGCCCCGGTCCCCGAGCCCGCCTTCGTCCGGCTCGAGCGCATCCGTGGTCCGATCTGGCGGGGCTCCGTCGCGACCGTCCGGATTCCGGGAACGCTCGCGCCGCTCACCTGGCTCCGGGGTGGCCCCGAGCCCGACCAGATCGCTCTCATGGCCCGCGCCGCCGCGGGCGCCGTGCGACGACTCCACGACCTCGGCGGCGTCCATCCCGATCTCCACATCCAGAATCTGCTGGTCGACCCGGAGCGCTTCCGGGTGTGGATCGTGGATCTCGACAAGGCGCGCCGCGCGCCGACGATCGGCACCCGCGAGCGGGTGCGCGAGCTGGCTCGCCTGTATCGATCCCTCTTGAAGCGCGACCTGATCGACCGCCTCGGTCGCGACGGCCTCCAGGCCTTCGTCGACGGCTACGTCGAGGGCGACGTGGCGCTCGCCGAGAGCCTCGAGGGATACTGGCCCTGGGAACGCGCCTGGATCGCGGTACATGCCGCAGGCTACGCGGTCCGCACCGCGAGACGCCGGACGCGTGGGAGCGCCTCGCAGGGCCCGCTCCTGCCCTGAATCGCGCCGGCCCTCGCTGCTGATCGGAGGGCGCCCGTCGGACGGTCATCGTGCCAGCGTACCCATCGTGCCATGGCTGGGGTGACTTCTGCGCAGGTCGCCTAGTGTTCCGTTGGCCTGGGGGAGAACGAGCGGAGCAGGGAATGCACGAGGCGCGCGCCGACAGCATCGAGGACGTCGGGGCCTACCCAACCGATTCTTCCGGGGGACGCCAGGCGCGGCCTCGCTTTGCCGTGGTCGAGACGGCGATTCCCGACCCGGCAACGATCGCCGAACGAGGCCGGGCACTCCGGGGAACCCTGGTCCGCTGCGGGGTCCTCTGTCTCCGCTTCGATCGCCCCCTCGACGATGCGGAGCTCCAGGTCGTGGCGGCCGTCTTCGGTCCGATCAAGGACCCCGTCGCCCGAACCATCGGGGGCAGACCCTTCCGCTACTCCGATCGACGCCAGATCATCGATTCGGGCCTGGTCCTCACCGACGCGCTGCGCGAGAAGCTCGGGGATCTCCAGCTCGGTGGGCTCGACGATCGACGCCCCGGTCTGTTCGAGACCTTCCATACCGACGACAGCTTCACCGAGGCGCCCGCCATCGCCACGGTGTTGCATGCCCGCGAGCTCCCACCCGGCGGCGGCGGCGCCACCCGCTTCCTCGACATGCGGGCCGCCTACCAGGCACTCACCCCGGTCGCCCGCCGGCAGATTCGCGACCTTCGCGTCGCCTACGCCTTCAACAATCGGGGCGCCTTCCCGCCGAGGCGACCCGCCTCCGGCGAGGGAGAGTGTCTCGCGCCGGTCCACCATCCCCTGGTTCGCACGCACCCCGTCGCGGGAACCCGGGCGCTCTTCCTCGATCTCGATCGAGCGACCCACGTCGAGGGGATGGCGATCGACGAGGGCCGTGCCCTGCTCCAGTCGCTCCAGGATCATGCGGAGGCGAGTGCTCCCCGGACGCGCCACGTCTGGCGCGACCACGATGTCCTCGTGTGGGACAACGCCTCGGTCCAACACGCGGCCGCGGGCGATTTCGCGGTGGGCGAGCCACGCCGCTTCTGGCGCTACATGGTCGAGGGGCCTCGTCCGGAGTAGACCTCGCCCGGAGCCCACGCCCCTTGCCCGGGCGCTGGGCCGTCGTCCGAGACGACACATCGCCGACCTAGCCACCACCCAGTCGAGACGGGGCGCTCCACGTCGACCCCGTTCCGACCCACCCGAGGCGACGGGTGCGCATGCGCGCGTGCCGCGCGCCGGGCCCTGCCGATGGCCACCTTCCTGCTCCTCGCCCTGGCGCTCGCGGGGCGCGCCGGCGCCGGGCCGATCGACAGCCTCGAGGCCACGGCGAGCGCCAGCCCGAGCCTCTCGGTGGACATCGAAGACCAGATCCAGACCGGTCCGGGCACTCCGAATCCGAACGATGTGGTCTTCGAGCTCGACTCCGTCGAGGTCGAATCGGGATCGGTCAGCGTCGCTGCCGCGGCCATGCTCGACGCGCCCGGCGACCGCAGCGACGCGTCTTCCCGAACGCTCAGCGTCCACAAGACGGCAGAGTCGACCATCTTGATCCTGCTCTTCTCGGTGGGCTCCGGCGCGTCCACGTCCTTCAGCGATCAGGGCATGCCGGCGAGCAGCTTCTCTTCGGCCATCTCCACCTCCGTGCTCAGGGACGGAAGCTCGATCTTCTCGCTCGACGCGGACCCGCTCCAGACCGCCTCGTTCGCCACGGACGAATGCCTCGCGACGCTCTGCGGGGACGGCAACGGCACCGGCGGACGGGACGGAGGCCTCACCCAGCTCGATCCGGGCGACACGATCGAGCTCGTGGTCTCGGCCTCCGCGAGCGTCGTCGCCGAGGTGGAGGACGTGCCCGAGCCGGGCACGCTGGCCCTCGCCCTCCCGGGAATCGGTGCGCTCGCCTGGCTCCGCCGAAGGCGTCCGATGCTCTGACCCCGCCGCGCGTCAGCCGGCGTCGCGCGACCGCACCCCGCTCCGCCGCCGCAGCGCCGCCTCGATCCGATCGAGCACCGAACGCTCGTCGCTCACCACCAGCTCCTCGACCAGCACGCGAAGGTCGAGCCCGCGCAGCCAGCTCGGCAGGATCTTGCCGGCATCCTTCTCGGTCGTCACCCAGAGCTCGGGCCGGGGATCGAGCCCGTCGAGGTCGGACATCCGGTAGCGGTGGTGGTCGGCGAAGCAGCGTTCGGCGACCACCTCGGCGCCGAGCCGCTCGAGGCTGCGACGGAACGAGGCCGGTCGCGCGATGCCGGTGAGCATCCCGATCTTGCGGCCCTCGAGAATCTCCGGCGGATCGGCCCGGCGCCCCGACAGCGTCCGGACGAGCCGGGGGGTGCGCCGCGCCTCGAGGCGCGTCGCCGCGGATGCGCGGCGCACGCCCGCCGCCTCGGCCGCCTGCGCGAGCGGAGGATCGCTCACGGCGACCACGTCGGCGCGCCCGAGGCTTCGCTGCGAGCTGCGCAGCGGGCCCCGCGGAAGACGCCAACCGTTGCCGAGACCGGTCGGGCCGTCGAAGGCCACCACGTCGAGATCGCGTTCCAGGCGATGATGTGTGAAGCCGTCGTCGAGAACGAGGACATCGACCCCGAAGGCCGCGACGGCGCGCATCCCGACGAGCGCTCGATCCGCCCCCACCAACACGGGAACGCCGGGCGCATGGGCCGCGAGGAGCCCCGCCTCGTCGCCCGCGCGCGACACGCTCGAGTGGATGCGATGACCGTCCGACATCACCAGCACCCGCTCGCGCCCCTCGCGTCCGAAACCACGGGTGGCGAGCGCGACACGATGACCGCGTCGGTGGAGGGCATGGGCCAACCAGGCCGCGAGCGGCGTCTTCGCGGTTCCGCCGGCGAGCAGGCTCCCGACGCTCACCACCCGACAACCGAGCCGGGTCCGCCTGCGCAGGCGCCAGACGTAGAGCTGTCGATGGAGCCAGGCACCGGCCGCATAGACGAGGGCTGCCGGCACCAGGAGGACGAGCGCGGCCCGCGCGAACGGAGAGTCCGGCTCGCGATCGAGCCATGCGGCACGGAGCCTCATGCGGAGTGGGGAAGAGGCTGCACCAGGGTCTCGCTCACCAGCGCCACCGACCGCTCGACGCTCCCGGCATGGTCGGCGAGGGCGTCACGTCCGCGCGCCCCGCACAACCGCGCCCGATCCGGGTCGCGCAGCACTTCGGAGAGCCGACCGGCCAGGGCCTGCGCGCTCGCGATCTCGATGCCGGCGCCGACCTGCACGGCGAGAGTCGCCGCCTCGCGGGTCTTCTCGGTGTGCGGCCCGAACGTCACCGGAACCCCCGAGAAGAGCGGCTCGAGCACGTTGTGGCCGCCGAGCGGGACCAGCGAGCCGCCGACGAAGGCGAGCTGGGCCCGCGGGTAGAGCGCCGCGAGATCGCCCATCGTGTCGAGCAGCAGGACGTCCCCCGCCGCGAGCCGGGCCCCGGCGAGCCGGGTTCGATGATGCAGGCGCCGCCCCTTGGAGCGAACCAGCCGGGCCACGCTGGTGAAGCGCTCGGGGTGACGCGGCGCGAGCACCGCGAGACAGCGGTCCCCCTGGAGCTCGGCCAGGCTCTGCGCTTCGAGCACGATCTCCTCCTCTCCCGCGTGGGTGCTACCGGCCACGAGCACGGGCTGATCGCCCAGCGCACGCGCCAGGTCGCCGGCCAGCGGCTCGCGTGCGGGCGGATCGAGCTTGAGATCACCCGTCACCCGGATGCGCTCGGGTGGCACGCCGAGCGCCTCGAAGCGTTCGGCCGCCGCCGGCCCACGCGCCCCGACGGCGGCGAGGCGCCGGAGCGTCGGCGAGAACAGGGGACCGACGCGCCGATAGGTCTGGAAGCTCCGTTCGGTGATCCGGGCCGACACCACGACGACGGGGATGCGGCGCTCGCTCGCCAGGCGGATCCAGGTCGGCCAGAGTTCGGTCTCCACCAGCACGACCATGGCCGGCTGCACCCGATCGAGGGCGCGCGCCACGCTCCAGGGATGGTCGAGGGGGGCGAGGCAGGCGGCGAGCTCGGGACGCCGCCGGCGCACCACGTCGCGACCGCTCGCCGTCAGGGTGGAGGCCACGACGGGATGGCCCCGTGCCGCCAGCCGATCGGCCAGCGGGAGCGCCGCCGTGATCTCGCCGACGCTGGCCGCGTGGAGCCAGACCGAGCCCGGCTTGGCCGAGGTGGGGCGCTCGCCGAGCCGTTCGCGCCAGCCCGGACGCAGCTTGGGCGAGAGCGCCAGCGCGCCGAGTGCGGCCGGCGTGAGCGCCATCGCCCCGAGCGCGGCCAGGCTATGTCGCAGCGGATTCAAGCCACATCTCCTCGGCGATCGCGGCCGTCCGGGCCGAAGCTCCCTCGGCTTCGGTCGCGGGCCCGCTCCCCGACGATACACCGGCCCTGCCCGATACCTCGCCGCGAGCGGCCGAGTCGCGCGCGGGGGCGCGAAGACGTTCGCGAACGCTCGCGAAGGCGGCGAGCTGGGCGCTCCGCTCGGCCCCCCCGCGGTGAGTGAGCAGCGCCTGTGCGATGTCCTCGGGACGGGCCGCCTCCTGCAGGAACTCGGGCACCACCCGGCGGCCGGCCACCAGGTTCGGCATCACGAACGACGACACGCGCACGAGGCGTCGCGCAAGCCAGGCCGAGATCGGATGCACGCGCGCGGCCACCACGAGCGGTCGGGCGAGGAGCGCGGTCTCGAGCGTCGCCGTCCCCGGCATGGCGAGCACCACCTCGGCCGCCCGGATCGCCTCGTGGCTGCGCCCCTCGACGACGGCGAGTCGCACGAACGCGGGCAGACGCGCCTGTTCGACGATCGCACGCGCCTGCTCGGCCGACACGGTCGGGGCGAGCGCGAGGGCGAAGGCCAGGCGCGGCTCGCGCGCATGGAGGATGCGCACCACCTCGAGGAAGAGCGGCAGATTGTGACGGATCTCGTTGCTCCGGCTCCCGGGGAGGAGCGCCACCCACGGCGCATCGGGGTCGAGCCCGAGCGAGCGGCGGGCGCTGGCCGCGTCCGGGAGGTCGGTCTCCGCGATCCGCTCGAGCAGGGGATGGCCGACCAACTCGACGCGCAGGGGGCTCTCGGCGTAGAAATCGGGCTCGAAGGGGAAGATCGCCGCCATCCGGTCGACCCGTCGCGCCAGCTTGCGCGCGCGGCCCGGGCGCCAGGCCCAGAGCTGCGGACTCACGTAGTAGAGCACCGGTACGCCCACCCGCCGGGCCCGGCGCGCGAACGGGATGCAGAGATCCGGGGAGTCCACGAGCACCACCAGATGCGGCCGCTCGCTCCGGAGCGTCCGGACCAGCCGGCGCCACGCCGACACCAGCCGGGGTAGGCTTCCGAGCACCTCGACCAGGCCGGCCACCGCGACCTCGCGCTGGTCGACCACGAGCTCGACGCCCGCCTTCTCCATCGCCACCCCGCCGAGACCGACGAAGCGGGTGTCGGGCGCGCGCCGGCGCAGCTGCTCGACCAGGGCGGCGGCGTGCGTGTCACCGGACGCGTCGCCAGCGACGATCATCACGCGCCTCACGACCCCTCTCCGAGCGGCGGCATGGCGTCGCGCACCCGTGTGGCGGTGCGGAGGGCGCGCAGGGCGTCCTCGCCCGACACCGCCGGCATCCCCCGGGTGCGCACGGCGGCGACGAAGCTCCGAAGCTGGTCGGCGAGCGCATCCTCTCCGTCCATCTCGAGCGTCTCGGCCCGGATCTCGCCCTCGCGGCGGGTGAAGAGCGCCACCGACTGCTCGAGGAAATCGATCGAGAAGTAGGCATCGGGCTGGAAGATCCGGATCTTCCGCATCGGATTCGGGGACACCCGGCTCGCGGTGACGTTCGCGACGCAGCCTCCGGGATAGCGGAGGCGCGCGTTGGCGATGTCGACCTTGTCGGTGAGGACGGGGACCCCGATCGCCTCGATCCGCTCGGGCTCGGCCCCGACCAGGCTTCCGAGGATGTCGAGGTCGTGGATCATCAGGTCGAGGACGACGTCGACATCGGTGGCGCGCGCCGGGAAGGGGCCGAGACGATGGGCTTCGACGAAGCGCGGCATCCGGATCGAGTCGGCCACGCGGCGCAACGCCGCGTTGAATCGTTCGAGGTGTCCCACCTGGAGGATCCGTCCGGCCGAACGCGCCGTGGCGAGCAGGGCCTCGGCCTCGGCGAGCGTCGCCGCGATGGGCTTCTCGACCAGGACGTCGAGCCCCCGCTTCAGGGCCTCGGACACCCGCTCGACATGCTGCCGGGTCGGGACGGCCACCACCGCCGCGTCGCTCGCTGCGAGCACGGAACCCACCTCGTCGTCCGACGGACACCCGAGGCGCTCGCCGAGCACCCGCGCGCGGGCCGGGTCGGCATCGACGACGCCGGAGAGGACGAGCCCCTCGCCCGCCGCGCCGAGCGCCGCGACCTTCTGGGCGTGCAGGCTGCCCATGCGTCCGGCGCCGATCACGCAGATCCGCAACGGCGCCACGCCTTCGCCCCGACTCACGAGGGCGGCGCCTCGCCGGGACCGTCCGCGCCGATCCCCACCAGGGCGATCTCGGCCCGATCGGCCTCGGCCACCAGGGCGTCGCGGTCGAGCCACACCGTCTGGCCCGCCTCGAACGCGAAGACCGAGGCGCGCGCGCCCGCCAGCGCACGGATCGTGTCGACCCCGATCGTCGGCAGGTCGAAGCGGGGATCCTGGCGGGGCTTGGCCACCTTCACGACCACCGTCCCGGAACCCCCGCGCTCGCCGCCGCGGGCGATCGCTGCGTCGGTGCCCTCGACCGCCTCGACCGCCACCACGGCCCGTTCCTTCACCACCAGGGTCTGGCCCACGTCGAGGCCGGCCACCGACTTCGCGAGCGGCCATCCGAAGGCCACGTCCGACCAGCGTGCCGCGTCGAGCTTGGCCGCTCCGACACGGCCCACGGGTGCGAAGATATCGGCCAGCAGATCGCGCTGCGAGGGGAAACGGATCCCCGACGCCGCGATCTCGTCGACGACCGCGCCCAGGATCGAGTCGTCCCTGCGATCGGCGAGTCGGGCGAGCACGCGCAGCGCGCGGGCGTCGGGACGAAGGGCGCGCAGGTCTCCGAAGAGATGGGTCTTCGCCACCTTGCCCGCCATCACGGCCTGTTCCACGCCGAAGCCAGCCAGGTTCGCGATCAGCCGATCGAGCTCGCCCAGGTGCTGCCAGGCCAGCGCGTCCACCTCGGACTCGATGCGCGGGTCGGTCTCGCTGTGGAAGGCGACGGCCGCCACCCGCAGGCCGCGAGCACGGGCCACGCGCGCCACCTCGCGCGGATAGCCTCCCCGTCCGGCGATCAGTCCCAGCGTCTCGCTCATGGTCGGACGACCTAACGGACGAAGCCGCGCTCGGAGACCTCGAGGAAGCGCAGCAGCCTCGCCACCTCCGGAGACGGCTCGCCCTCGGCTCGCAGGCGCTCGGTCGCCGCCGCGAGCGTGAGCTTGGAGTGGAAGATCAGGTGGAAGGCGTGCTTGATCGCGGCCCGTACCGCCGGCGCCATCCCGCGCCGCTTCAGGCCGACCGCGTTCACCCCGGCGAGACGCGCCCGGTCGCCGGCCACCAGCGCGAAGGGCGGCGCGTCCTGCGAGAGCATGGTGTTGGCGGCGGTCATCACCGATTCGCCGATCCGCGAGTACTGATGCACTCCGGTGTAGGCACCGAGCACGGCGTAGTCGTCGATCTCGACGTGGCCCGCCAGACCCGAGTAGCTCCCGATGATCAGATCGGACCCGAGCTGGCAGTCGTGGGCGACGTGGACCCCGTTCATGATCAGGTTGCGATCCCCCACGCGGGTGGTGCCGCCGCCCTTCGCCGTCCCCACGTGGATCGTCACGTGCTCGCGAATCTCGGTCTCGGTGCCGATCTCGAGGTAGCTCGTCTCGCCGGCGAACTTGAGGTCCTGGGGTACCCCGCCGACGCTCGCGAACGGGTGGATGCGGGTCCCGGCGCCGATCCGGGTGTGGCCGGCGACGTGCGAGTGGGGCCCGATCCGCACCCCGTCGCCGAGCCGTACCGGACCCTCCACCACGCAGTAGGGGCCCACCTCGACCCCCGAGCCGAGCTCGGCTTCGGGTGCGACGATGGCGGTGGCGTGGACGCTCGGCAAGCGGGCTCAGCCCTTCTTGTTGAAGCGCTCGATCACGAGCTCGGTGATGTCGAGCGCCTCGCGGTTGTAGAGCAGACCGCCGGCGCCGCGCGCCATGATCAGGCTGAAGCTCCGCTCCTTGCCGATCTCTTCCACGATCTGGATCAGCTTCTTGCGCAGCGGCCCTTCGAGGCGCTCGCGATCGACCTTGAGCTTGTCCTGGAGCTCCTTGGCCTTGTTCTCGATCTCGCGCCGCAGCTCCACGATGTCGAGCTGCTTCTGGTAGAGGGCGTCTTCCGACAGCACGAAGCGCTTGCTCTTGAACTCCTCTTCGAGCGTCTTCAGGCGCTCGACCAGCGGCTCGATCTTCGACTCGGCCTCGCGCTGCTTGCGCGCGAGCTCCTCTCGGGCCGCCTTGCCCTCGTCGGTCGAGTTCAGGGCCTGGTCGATGTCGACCCCGCCGCTCGCTACCTCGTCGCCCGCGCCGAGCGCCAGCACGCCCACCAGCGCCAGCGCCGCCACCCATCCAAACTGCTTCGGCAGTCGCATCCTGTGTCTTCCTCCCTGTGTCGAGGCGCCGGTCCCGGTGTGCCTCCGAGGGCCTCCCGGGATGCGTGCGAGACCGGCTCGAGTCGTGCCCGCGATGTCGTCTGGGCTCCGCATCGGGTGCTCTCCGGGCGTTCCCAGTGCCCCCCCGGTGCGACATCGATGGCATCCGGTGCGGTCCGCGGTGATCCGTCGCGATCCACGACGATCCGACGCGATCCAACCGGTCCAACCGGTCCAACCGGTCCAACCGGTCCAACCGGTCCAACCGGTCCACCCGGGTGGGCATCCGCCGGCGGGCGGAGTCCGCGAGACGTCACCCGACCCGTCCGAAGTCTCCGAAAGCGCCGCGAGGATAACGAATCGGGGCGGGAGGGCCGGATCCGGCAGGTCGCTCCGGGTACGCCCCGGCCGCCTAGAAGTTGGCGCCACCCACCGAGAACTCGAACACGTTCGAATCCTCGATGTCGAGCCGGTCGATCGGGAAGCCCCAGAAGGCCTGGAGGGGCCCGAAGGGCGAGAACCAGAGCCCGCCGATCCCCGTGCCGTATCGCCATTCCGACACGTCGAGGAAGCTCTGGTCCTCGGCGAAGGCGTTCCCGAAATCGAGAAACACGATACCCATCAGACCGAGCTGCTCCGAGATCGGGAAGCGGTACTCGAGGCTCACCGAGAAGAACTTGTTGCCGCCCACGATGTCGGTCTCGTCGAGATCGTCGAAGTCGTCCAGGTTCTTGTCGTCCAGGCTGTTGCACTTGCCGTTGCCGTTGCCCTGGAAAGGGTTGCCGGTGATCCCGGAACCCACAGGCGCGAGCTCCGTCGAAGAGTCGTCCTCACACGCCCCGACCACCCCGATCGGGTTGTTGCTGCCGTCGTTGATGCCCACGGGGGCGAATCGGTTGAGAGTACGCTGCAGGATTGCCCGGCGCGGGCCGACCGAACGCTGACGAAAGCCCCGGAGCTGGAAATTTCCGATCCCGCCCAGGAAGTAGCGC
>CAYYUT010000007.1:0-21262 GCA_964474935.1 uncultured Spirochaetales bacterium | reverse complement strand
GCCGCGAGTCCTTTCGGTAGATGCTCGCGGTGGAGTCGGACGTTCTGCTCCAGCTGCTCGAGAGGTTCGATCGGCGACGCCAGATAGGGCAGGCCGCGCCGCGATGCCTGGAGCAGGCCCTTGGGTCCGAAGGCTGCCACGTACAGGGGCGGATGGGGCGTCTGGTGAGGGCGCCCGGGGCGGGTCGGGCTTCCGGTATCCGCTCCTGATTCGCCGGGCGAGCGCCAGATCTCGAGCATCCGGTCGAGGGCCTGGTCGAAGCGGTCTCGTTTCTCGCGGGCGACCACCCCGAAGCCCTCGAAGAGCGGCTTCCGGAAGCCCCGACCGAGGCCCAGGTGGACGCGTCCATGCGAGAGGTGGTCGAGCCAGGCCACCTCGCGGGCGAGCCGTTCGGGATCGTGGATCGAGAGCAGGAGCGAGGTGGTGCCGAGGCCGATGCGCCGCGTGCGCGCTGCGAACGCGGCGAGCGCGAGGAGCGGGGACGCGGTCGCCCCGCGGTGGAAGTGTCCTTCGGGCACCCAGAGCGAGTGGAGCCCGATCGCCTCGGCGTGCTCGGCCGCGGCGATCGCGTCCTGCCAGCCCTGCGCGTCCTCGGCACCGGCCAACGCGTGCCCGATCCGATGGGACGCGGGGGGCGCGGTCACCGCGGGGGGGCAGGCCCCGCCGGCGGCTGGCTGCCGAGCGCGTAGGGGAAGACCGTGCGCAAGAGATCGACCCGGGAGCCGAGCGTACGGCTCAGGCCCGAGAGCAGACCCACCACCCGTCCGACCAGCACCAGATGGCTCGGGATCCGCACGATCGGATTCGCGCGCACCATCTCGGAGATCTCTTCTCCGACGTGGCTCGCGAGGCCGTGGTTCGCGAAGGGCTGTTCCTGGAGACGCTTGCCGACCTCGAGCACCAGGCGCGCCACCTGCTCGAGCGACTCGGGCCGTCCGTCGCGGGTCTCGAAGCCGAGTTCGACGAGTCCCCGGGTCATGCCCTCGAGCTCGCCCCGCACGAGGGCGAGCACGAATCCGACCACGCTCTGCCGGAAGGCCGGCGGCAGATCCTTCGAGAGCCCGAAGTCGAGGAACACGAGACGCGGACCCGCGTCGCCCGCCTGCACGAGGAGGTTCCCCGGGTGGGGGTCGGCGTGGAAGAAGCCGTGGACCAGCACCTGCCGGCAGTAGGCGTCGACCAGGATCTGGGCGACCGCATCCGTGTCGATGCCGGCCGCTCGCAGCGCCTCGACGTCGTTGATCTTGATCCCTTCGATGAACTCCATCACGAGGACGCGACGGGTCGTGAGATCGCGATGGATCCGGGGGACCCCGACGTCGCGGCGTCCCGCGAACTGACGCGCCACGGTCTCGGCATTGTCGGCTTCGTTCTGGAAGTCGAGCTCACGTGGGACGTAGGTGGCGAGCTCGTCGATCAGGGGCATGAGATCGAAGTCGCGCTCGAGCACGCCGACGGCCTTGAAGAGCCCTCGCAGGTTTTTCAGGTCGCTCCGCACCAGGGCAGGGATCTCGGGGTACTGGACCTTCACCGCCACCCGCTGTCCGTCGTGAAGCCTCGCCTCGTGGACCTGTGCCAGAGAGGCCGATGCCAAGGGCCGCTCCGAGATGGACGCGAACACCCCGTCGAGGGGCTGGCCGAGCTCCGATTCGATCGTGCGACGGACCACGTCGAAGGGCTTGGGCGGAACCCGATCGTGCAGACGCGACAGCACCTCCACGTACTCGGGAGGCATCACGTCGGCCCGGGTCCCGAGGAACTGACATCCCTTGAGGATCAGTCCGCGCAGATCGATCGCGGTCGCATAGATCGATTCGGCGCTCTGCCGGTTGAAGCGTGACCACCGCTGCCGCATGTCGGGTGGACGCAGGCGCCGGGCGATGAACTGCTGGGTCTTGATGCCGAGGTAGACGCGGCCGAAGGTCGTCCCGATGCGACGCGCGCGGTAGAGCCGCTCGGAGGTCGAGATCGAAGCGTGCATCGGTTCTCCTGGCGCGCGGGAAGGGGAAGGGGTGCGGGTCACCAGAGCTCGGGCGGATTCGAAGGACACGACCAGGAATCGTCGAGCGTCTCGCCGCCAGGTCCGTCGGTCTCTCCGTTCCCGTTGGTCTCGTCGGCCTCGTCCTCGTCGAACTCCTCCTCCCAGGGAGGATTGTACTGGCACTGCACCCAGGCGCCGGCCGAGAACTCGAGCAGATAGCTGGTCCCGAAGCTCTGGTAGGAGAACCGCTCGTCGGAGAGCGGGGTCGGGCCGAAGCCCGGCTCGGGCACCGAGGCGAGATCCCCGGTCTGGAGCAGCTCCTCGAGCGAGTCGGGGTAGACGGTCTCGCGCGCGTAGTACCTGTCGAGGGCCTCGATCATTCCGCGTGCGAGCACGTCGCGGTTGTGGTGGTAGTCGCGTTCGGCGATCCAGGTGCCGAGCAGGGGCGGCAGCGCCGCCAGCACCGCTCCGGTCGCGACGAAGCGTGTCCGTCGCCTCAACCCGTCCGGCTCGAGCCCCCCGACCGCGAGCCATCCCGCGGCGCCGAGCGCCACGGCGATGCAGGCGACCCATTCGACGCGTGGGATCTCCTGGACCATCACGAGCCCGAGCCAGAGCACCGGTAGCGCGAGCCCTGCGAACGCGCCGACGACCGGAAGGCCGGGATGGCGCTCGCGCTCGGCGAAGCCGGCGAGCACCGCGGCGATGCCGACCCAGACGGCCACCACCACGACGACGCCGAGCTGGATGCCGAAGAAGGGCACCACCGGCCAGGGCGAGATCGCGAAGCGGAGCGTCTCGTCGGTCCCGGTGGTGTGCCGCACGACCCAGACGACGCCGAACAGGAACGGGAGGTAGACCGCTGCGCGCGCCGATGCCGGCAGCCGGAGCCAGCTACGCGCGAGGAGCGGGGCTGCGAGCGCAGCGGCGACGCTCGCCGCCAGGCCGATCATGACGCCCGAGCCACGCCAGTGGAAGAACTCCCAGATCCGAGGACCCGGCGGGCGGAGTCCGTAGAGGGTGAAGAGCCAGCACGCCAGCACGGCGGTGAGCGCGAGCGTGCGCGCCAGCGACGAGGCCAGGAGAGCGAAGCCCGTGGCGGCCGCCACGGCGGCCGGGGCCGCGCAGAGGACGGCGGCCAGCCAGGGACGGGTCTCGAGGGACCCGAGCCAGCCCGAAGCGATCAGGAAGCCACGCGGCTCCCACCATTCGGGCTCCACCGACACCGCCGGACCGATGCCGTGATGCAGGAAGCCGGTGTAGACGAGCACGACGACGACCACGGAGGCGCCGGCCAGCCCACGAAACGGTCCGGCCCGTGACGCCTCGGGTGTGTGCTCGCGTCGATCCGGAGTCACTCGGCCTCGTCGCCCACGATTCGGACCCGCACTCCGCCCGTGGGCGGGTCGCTCGAGCGTCGCCCCTCTTTCGAGTCGGTGGCCCCCTCGGAGGGTAGGAGCTGGATGTCGGCCGTCACCCGCACCCGACGACCCTCGAGAACCTGGCTGATCACCTGCGCCAAATTGGTCGCCTCCATGCCCCGCGCCATCTCGGTGGCGAGCCGCTCCAGGAACTCGACCCGAGTCCGCTCGCTCTGTTGCGTGGCGAAGTCTACCCACTCCTTCGGAAGTGCGTCGCCGACGGCCTGTCGCAGGTTCTCCTGTGTCAGGAATACGCCGGACAGTCCCATCGTGACCACGCGTCGGAAGATCTCGGGGATCGCGAAGGGGGGTTCCCCACCGGGCCCCGAGCTCCCCGCAGCGGATTGCGACCGTTCCCCGGCCGGGTCGCCTACGCGATCCCCGGACTCGCCGTGCTGCTTCGGTCCGTGTTTCTTGCCCACCGGATCCGCCATCGTTGTAGACTCCTTCCATCGCGCGCGGTGCTCTCGACGAGCGCAGCTCGCGCCTTGGTTGAACTCGCTTCCGTTGCACGGCGACCACGCCACCATGGCCACCATGGCCCCGGATGGCAGCCCACGGTCCCAGGGCGAGGCGCCGTGCCGCCACGCGTGGCGTCGGCCGGAGCGATCGGGACGCCGAGGTCCGAGCGACCGACGGTCGGTGCCGCCCGTCGATCGATGCGAGGCAGGGCGTGGAACTCGACGCCGACAAGACCCTCATCCGTGACGTGATGCGCAGGACGCTCGTGACGATCGGCGTCAGCGACAGCCTCGCCACGCTCGAAGATATCATGCGTCTCGGCAAGGTCCGCCACATGCCCGTGGTGCGAGGCGGGCGTCTCGTGGGGGTGATGTCCGAGCGCGACGTCCTGCGAGCGTCCCTCTCGAGCCTGAGCTCGCACGGCGAGGCCGAGCGGCGTGCGTTCCTGGCGTCCATCGAGATCGGTCGCGTGATGTCCACCCCGCCGATCGTGGTGGGCCCCGAAGCGACCCTGCGCGAGGCGGCCCTGCTGATGGCCGACAACAAGATCGGCTGTCTCCCGGTCGTCGAGGGCCTCGAGCTCCGGGGGATCGTGACCGAGACCGATCTCCTCCACTTCGTGGGCGGCCTCCGTCCCGTCGCCTGAACCCGATCAGGCCGCCTCAATCCGGCTCCACCCGCGCATGTTCCCAGCGATCCGACGCGAAGCGCAGCGCGAGCATGCCCGCCTTCACGGCATAGTCGGCGAGCAGGCACGACCAGACCGCCACGATCGAGGCCTGCCATCCGAGATGGAGGCTCCACGCGCCGCCGAGCCGGAACACGAAGAGCCCCGTCAGGATCGCGAAGAGGGGGAAGCGGGTGTCGCCCGCTCCGCGGAGCGCCCCGCCCAACGCGAACTCGATGGCCATGAGGGGCTGCGCCGCCCCCAGGATGCGGATGAACCAGACCGTGAGATCGACCGTCTCGGGCCCGGTGGCGCCGAACAGTGCCGCCAGCGGACGCGCCGCCAGGATGATGGCGAGACCGATGCTCGCCATCGTC
Source organism: uncultured Spirochaetales bacterium (assembly GCA_964474935.1). Lineage (GTDB taxonomy): Bacteria > Myxococcota_A > UBA9160 > UBA9160 > JAFDDA01 > CAYYUT01. The sequence continues at coordinate 16,354 of CAYYUT010000007.1, read as the reverse complement.
GCGATCGCCGACGCGGTGGCTCGCCAGCCGAAGCGTCGGGCCATCTCGGGCTGGCGAGCCCCGAGGTACTGGCCCACCAGGGTCGAGGACGCCGTCATGAAGCCCAGCCCCGGCACGAACGAGAGCGACAGCACCCGGACGCCGATCACGTAGGCCGAGATCGGCTCGGTGCCGTAGGCCGCGACGAGCCGGAGGAAGAGGATCAGGCCGATCTGGAACGCCGTCTGCTCGATGGCGGTGGGGATTCCGACGTCGAGGATGCGACGACATCTCGGTCCGTCGACCCCGTCGAAAAAGGCGCCGCGCGGGATCACCAGCAGGTTGCGCCACCACAGCCAGAGGTAGGCGAAGAGGCCGGCCACGAGCGCCAGGGCCGTCCCGAGTGCCGAGCCCACCAGACCGAGCTCCGGAAGACCCAGCCGGCCGAACACGAACCCGTAGTTCAGGACCACGTTCACCACGTTCACGAGCAGGCCGACGAACAACGGGGTGCGCACATCGCCTGCGCCGCGCAGGGCACTCTCCATCACCAGACGGACGCCGAGCGCGACGTTCGCCGAGAAGAGCATCGCGAGATATCGGGCGCCCGCGTCGACGACGTCGGCCTCGACCTGGAAGGCGCTCACGATGGACGGGGCGAGAGGGATCGTCAGCATGCTCGCCGCGCCGATCCCGATCGAGAGCAGGACCGAGAGACGCAGGACCCGGTCGGCCTCGACCCGGTCGCCGCGCCCCATCGCGCGGGCCACGAGCGCCGTGGTGCCGGTGTTCACCGCTGCGAAGACTGCGAAGAGCGCGAAGTGGACCTGGAGCGCCACGCCCGCGCCCGCGATGGCGATGCCCCCGAGCTGGCCGACGATCACGAAGTCGATCAGCGACACCATCGAGTTCAGGCCGAACGAGATCATCGACGGCCAGGCGAGCGGCCAGACCGCGGTCACCACCGGGCCCGCCGGCGGCTCCGGATCGCGGGGCGCGGGAGGCCCCGCCGGCGGCTCGCTCACGCGGCGAGCTCGTCCCAGCGCTCGAGGATGTGGTGCGCGGTGCGGTCGGCGAGGGCCGCGGTCGTGATCTGGGGCGGGGCCCCGATCGAGGTCGGGAAGACACTCATGTCGGCCACGAAGAGACCGCGAGCTGCGTGGCACTCGCCCCAGGCTCCGACCACCGAGGTGCTCGGGTCGGCGCCCATCCGGCAGGTCGATTGGGGATGGGTCGAGGCGAGCGGGACGTCGCCCTGGCGGACGCCGCGTCGCCGGAAGATCTCGAGATCGGCACCCGGTTCGAGCTCGAAGGGATCGCGGGAGTAGGGCGCGACGATCCGTTCGGCTCCGGCGGCGAAGAGGACCTCGGCGCAGTGGACGAGCCCTTCGGCGAGCTGCTCGCCATCGCGGGGGGAGAGGCGGTAGCGGATCTCGGGCTTGCCCCAGCTCGTTCCCGGCCGGACCTCGCCCGAGCTCTGGTCGTGGAGCATGGCGAGCAGGCCTCCCATGCGATCGAATCGCCGCATCCAGCGCGAGTGCTCGCGTCCGAAGCCCGGGAGATTGGCCGACATCAGCACCGGGAAGCCGGTGATCGGCATGAGCACGTAGCCCTCGTACGGGTTCGACTCGAGATCGATGAACTCGTCGACGTAGTAGCTCTGCGGGATCCCGCGGTAGGCATGGATGGGCTCGGGAAAGATCGCCCCGAGCAGCACCGACGGGTGCACGTGGAGATGGCGCCCGACGGCGGTCCCTTCCCCACCGAGGCCGCTGGCCTCGAGCACCAGGGGCGACGCGATGGCGCCCGCCGCGAGCACCACGACCCGGGCACGGACGTCGATCTCGGCGCCCGGGCGACCGGCTTCGTCGACGACGTGGCCGCGTACGCGTCGCGCGCGCCGTCCTTCGAGCTCGATCCGCTCGGCGCGCGCGTTGGCGTAGATGCGCGCGCCCGCGCGATCGGCGTCGGGCACGTAGGTGACCAGCATCGATTGCTTGGCGTCGTAGCTGCAGCCGAGGATGCAGTAGCCCGAGAGCACGCAGCCCGTGCGATTGTGGTCGCTCAGGAAGCCCGAGTAGCCGAGCTTCTCGCAGCCCGTCCGGATCCGGGCATTCAAGGCGTTCACCTCGCGTTCCTCGATCGGCTTCACACCCAGGCGGCGTTCGACGCGGGCGAAGCTGGGAGCGAGCGCGGCGTCGCTCAGCTCGGTCAGGCCGTGCTCGCGGCGCCAGAGCTCGAGGATCGCCGGCGGGGTGCGGAACGCGTAGCAGAGGTTGTGGACGGTCGAGCCGCCGACGTTGCGACCCTGCAGGATCAGGAGCGAGCCGTCCACGGTCTGGCGCATGCCCGCCTCTTCGAACAGGCGCGGCAGCATCTCCTCCTCGCGCTGCGTGAAATCGGCGCTCGTCCAGTGGTGTCCCTGCTCGAGCATCACCACCGAGCGTCCGGCGGCCGCCAGCTCGGCCGCAGCGACGGCTCCGCCCGCGCCGGACCCGATCACGCAGACGTCGGCCTCGGTCGAGAGCCCCACGCCGGTGGCGGAGAGATCCTCGATCATCCGTCGCTCCGGCGTTCCAGGAGAGGACCCCGGTAGCCGATTCCGGGCCAGGTGGAGGCCTGGCTGTAGTAGCCGAGGAAGGCCAGGTTGCGGAGCGCCTGGAAGGCCAGACGACGCACGGCGAAGCGGCTGTTCATCCAGCCGGCGAGCGATGCGTCTTTCTGGTGGTCCGGGAGCCTCGTGAAACGCGAGAAGTGACCGAGATCGAGCAGGAGGGGACCCCACTCGAAGAGCTGGAGCGCCAACGGAAGGGGTTGGGTGATGCCCGGATCGAGCCGGGTGCAGAGGCGGTCGACGACGCCGAGGGCGTCGGTGTCGGCGAGCGGGGGGGCGGCGGGATCGTCGGAGTCGACCATGCGCTCGGCGATGGCTCCGAGGATCTCGCGCTCGCGTTCCGAGAAGAAGCCGGGGCCCCCGTCGGCCAGGGCCTCCCCCGGGAGCATCGTGATCCGGCCCACGGCGGCGAGACTCGCCGACGCGCCCGCCAGGCCCGCCAGTCCCTGGAGGAAGCCACGCCGGGTGGTCGCGGCCGGATCGATCACCGCGCGGGCTCCGCGTCGGTCTCGGCGTCGAAGAAGCGCTGGAAGGCCCGGGGCAGCTCGCCCGGCGCGACGAGCCGCGGAGCGAGTTCCTCGTAAGGGACGCTGTTGTAGCTGTTCCAGAAGAGGGCGGGCCCGTGGAGGCGACCGTGGCGCACATCGGCGAGCAGGGCCGCGAGAGCCTTGCCGGTATAGGTGGCGTCGAGCGCGATGCCGGCCTCGCGGGCCGCAGCGATCGCCTCGTCGGCCGCGGGGGTCGGCGTGCCGTAGCCCGGGCCGAGCTGATCCCAGACGTAGTCGAAATCGCTCTCGGCGATGTGCAGATCCGGAAGATCGGCCCCGTGTCTGCGGAGCAGCGCGAGCACGCGGCGGGCCAGACGTACGATCCGGGGCGGGGTCGGGGGCACGATGTCGATCACGAGCACCGGGACCACGCGGGTCGCGAGCCCGGCGAGCCGGAAGCCGAGCACCAGCCCGGCCGCGGTGCCGCCCGATCCCACGGCGGCGTACACCCGCGCGGGCTCGGGGAGTGCGCCCGCCTCGACCTGCTCGGCGAGCTCGAGCGCGGCCGACACGAACCCGAGTGTGCCGAGCGGCGAGCTCCCGCCGGGCGGAACGAAGAAGGGTCGTTCGCCACGCGCCTTGGCCCGGGCCATCGCCACGACCACCTGTGCGGCGGCGCCGGCCACGCTTCCCGCGTAGTGCAGCTCGGCCCCGAAGCTCCGGAACAGGCGCAGCTTGGTGCGCACGGCTTCGGTGACCGGCTGATCGACGAGGACCAGACTGGTGGCGAGGCCCGCCTCGGCTCCGAGCAGGGTGGTCGCCATCCCGTGGTTGGTGCCGAGGCCCCCGGTCGTGACCAGCCGGCGCGCGCCGCGCGCCAGGCCCTCGCCGATCAGGAACACGAGCTTGCGCGGCTTGTTCCCGCCGGAGGGCGCCGAGGACGCGTCGTCGCGCTTGATGCACACCGGATCGTCGGGGACGCCCGGCAGCGCGAAGCGCTCGACCGGTGTCGTGCCCTTCAGGAAGGGACGGTGCGCGACCCGCCCGACGAGCTCCGGAAAACGCCGGAATAGCGCGAGATCCGCCGCAGACATGCCTCCGGTATCGCACCGCGGGGAGGTGGCGGCAACCGGCTGGTGCCCCCATCCTTTCGTTGACACCCCCCGCGGGGTTCGCATAAGCTCGATCCTTTCTCGAACACTTCGGGAGGTCGATTCCATGGCGCTTGTCGAGCCCGCGCCGTCGAGCGAGACCGGACAGCGTCGCCTGCGGATCCGCAATCCCGCCACGCTCGAAGCGGTCGGTGAGTTCGACGTGTGCTCGGCGGCCGACGTGCAGGCGGCTGTCGAGCGCGCGCGCAAGGCGCAACCCGATTGGGCGGCGCTCTCCTTCGAAGAGCGCGGACGTTTCTTCGAGCGTGCCATCCGCGTCATGCTCGAGAAGCAGGACGAATTCCTCGAGGTGATCCTTCGCGAGACGGGCAAGGCGCGCATCGAAGCCTTCGGCGCCGAGATCGTCGGTTCCTGCGACATCATGACCTACTACGCCAAGCGGGCGAAACGGATCCTGGCCGACCGGACGATCCCGGTGCACCTGCTCAAGACCAAGAAGCTGGTGATCTCGTATCGGCCGCTCGGAGTCGTCGGGATCATCACGCCCTGGAACTTCCCGTTCATCCTGTCGCTCAATCCGACCGTGCAGGCGCTGATGGCAGGCAACACCGTCGTGCTGAAACCGTCCGAGGTGACGCCCTTCTCGGGACAGCTCCTCGAGGTGCTGTTCCGCGAGGCAGGCCTCCCCGAGAACGTGTTCCAGGTGGTGCTCGGGGACGGCGAGACGGGCGGTGCTCTGTGCGAGGCGGGCGTCGACAAGATCTCCTTCACGGGAAGTGTCCGAACGGGTCGCAAGGTCGGGGAGGCGTGTGGCCGCAACCTGATCCCCTGCACCCTCGAGCTCGGCGGCAAGGATCCGATGATCGTGTGCGGCGACGCCGACCTCGAACGGGCCGCCAACGGGGCGGTCTGGGGTGCGTTCAACAATTCGGGTCAGGTCTGTACGTCGACCGAGCGGGTCTACGTCGTCGACGAGGTCGCTGACGCCTTCACCCGCAAGGTGGTCGAGAAGACGGCCGCACTGCGCCAGGGAGCCGGGGGCGAGATCGACGTCGGCGCCCTGATCTTCCCGAACCAGCTCGAGATCATCGAGCGCCACGTCGAGGACGCGCGTACGAAGGGTGCCCGGGTGCTCACCGGCGGGCGTCGCAATCCCCACTACGAGGGTTACTTCTACGAGCCCACCGTGCTCACCGACGTGACCCACGACATGGCGATCATGCGCGAGGAGACCTTCGGGCCGGTCCTGCCCATCATGCGAGTGCCGAACGAGCAGGCCGCCCTGCACATGGCCAACGACACCAACTACGGGCTCAACGCCAACGTATGGACGCGCGACAAGCGTCGCGGCACCGAGCTCGCCAAGTCGATTCTCTCGGGCATGGCCGTCGTGAACGACGTGATGGTGAACTATGGCGTGACCGAATCGCCTTTCGGGGGCCGCAAGGAGAGCGGCGTCGGGCAGGTGAACGGCGAGACGGGGCTCAAGGGCTATTGCCAGGCCCAGTCGATCGTGATCGACCGGATGGGGTCGAAGAGCGAGCTGCTCTGGTACCCGTACTCGGGAAAGAAGCTGCAAGGCTTGAAGAGGATGATGCGCTGGCTCTGGGGTACGCCGCTCGGGCGACTGCTTTCGTAGCGGCTCGACGACCCCGACGCGGGCGGGAGACGGCATGATCGAATCAATCCTGGTTGGAACCGATGGATCGGCGGCGGCGTCCGCCGCCGAGAACTATGCCGTCGCCCTCGCCGCGCGTCTGCGCACCCGCCTCGTCGGCCTGAGCGTCGTCGAGGAGCGTTACTTCCGTTCGGCCGGTCAGGGCGAGAGTCTGGGCTTGCCGCCCCGTCCGACCGAGAACCTCGAGAGCTGGCTGAAGGCCCGAGCCGATGCGGCCTGCCGGCGCGTCGCCGATCGGGCCCGCGCGGGCGGCGTCGAGGTGGTGTGCGAGAGCGTCTCGGGCATCGCCGACGACCGGATCGTGGAGCGCGGACAGGCCTCGGGCCTGATCGTGCTCGGCCGCGACGGCGAGCACGCCGACTTTCGGACGGCGCTGGTCGGGTCGGTGGTGGATGCGGCCGTGCGCAAGACGGCGAAGCCGGCGGTGGTGGTGCCCGGAGAGGCCTCGGTGTCGGGCCCGATCGTGCTCGCGTTCGACGGCTCGCCCGGATCGCGACTCGCTGCCAAGCTCGCTGTCGAGCTCGCCACGAGGCTCTCCGAGCCGGTCCACGTCTTCGTCGACTCGAAGGACAAGGGGCGGGCCCAGGCCCGCTTCGAAGAGGTCCGCCGTCTGCTCGGGAGCCTCTCGGTACCCGTGCGCGAGACCGCGTCGACCCTCGGGCGGCCGGACGTGAAGATCATCGACGCGGCGCAGCAGGCGGGCGCCAGCCTGATCGTGATGGGGGCCTTCGGACGGAGCCGCATCACCGAGTACTTCCTCGGAAGCAATTCGGCGGCCGTGATCCGGACCTCGCCGATCGCCGTGCTGCTCGCCCGCTAGGCGACGCGTGGCCCCGGCCGTCCGCCTGCGTGAGCTCGCGTTGCTCCTCGGTCGCGAGTCGGAAGGCGACCCCGAGACCGAACTCGACGGAGTGGCGTCGCTCGACGAGGCAGGGCCGCGCGATCTCGCGTTCGTCCGGACGGAGCGGCATCGCGACGCCGCGCTCGCCTCGAAGGCCGGTGCACTGATCCTGGCGCCCGGTCTCGACGTGGGTGTTCGAGCGGTGCTGCGCTCGCCACATCCCGTGCTCGACTTCGCCCGTGCATGCGAGCACCTCGTTCCCCAGCCGCGCCCCGACGCGGGCATCCATCCGGCCGCCTCGGTGTCGCCCCGTGCGCGGGTGCATCCGACCGCCTCGGTCGAGGCGGGCGCCGTGGTGTCCGAGGGCTGCGAGGTCGGGGCGCGCAGCGTGATCGGGCCGAACGTCACGCTCTATCGCGACGTCGCGGTGGGCGACGAGTCCTGGATCCACGCGGGCTGCGTGCTGCGCGAGGCCACCCGGCTCGGACGGCGGGTGGTCCTCCAGCCCGGTGTCGTCCTCGGCGGCGACGGCTTCGGATACACCTTCGGGCCGGACGGCCGGCGCGAGAAGGTGCCGCAGCTCGGGCGTGTGGTGGTCGAGGACGACGTCGAGATCGGCGCGAACGCGACCATCGACCGCGCGACGCTCGGGACCACCCGCATCGGGCGCGGAACGAAGATCGACAACCTCGTGATGGTGGCCCACAACTGTGACGTGGGGAGCGACGTGGTGATCGTCTCGCAGTCGGGGCTCGCCGGATCCACCCGAATCGGCGACCGGAGCATCCTGATGGCGCAGTCGGGCACGGCCGGCCACCTCGAGATCGGTGCCGACGTCTTCGTGGCGGGTCGGAGCGGGGTGACGAAGGACGTGGCGGCGGCGAGCCGCGTCGGTGGCTTCCCGCACGTGGACCATGCGCGCTTCCGCCGCATCACGGCTGCGATCTCCCGCCTGCCCGAGCTGGTGCGACGACTGCGACGAATCGAACGCCAGCTCGGAGTCGCGCGCACCGGAGGAGACGACCCGGCGTGAGCCTGGCGGGGATGCTGCGCACCGCGCTCGCCGGCGGGGTCGTGGTCGCCGACACACTCGTATGCGCACCGGCGGCGGTGCTGGCCGGTGTGACGGCCGGACCAGGCTCCGCCGCGGTGGACGGGATCTACCGAACCTTCGCGCGTACGGCGCTCGCGGGGTTCCGGGCCACGGTCCGCAGCGCGGGCGCCGAACGCCTGGCCCGCGACCGGCGCTACGTGTTGGTGGCCAACCACCAGAGCCATCTCGACGCCCTCGCGATCCTGGTCGCCCTGCCGCACCACCCGCTGCGCTTCGTAGCGAAGAAGGAGCTCGCGTCGATCCCGCTCTTCGGTGACGCGCTCCGCTACTCGGGCAACGTGTTCGTCTCCCGCTCCGACACGCGCGAGGATCTCGAGCGACTCGAGTCCGCCCAGCGCGAGCTGCTCGAACGGGTCTCGGTGCTCTTCTTCGCCGAGGGAACGCGCAGCGCGACGGGGGCCCTCGGTGCCTTCAAACGCGGTGCCGCCGTCTTCGCCCTCCGTTCCGGACTCGATCTGGTTCCGATCGGCGTGCACGGGAGCTTCGAGATCTATGCGCGCGGACTCGACGTGAAACGCGGCGGCCCGATCGGGATATCGATCGGTGAGCCGATCCGGTCGGTGGGTCGTCGTTTCGAGGAGCGCGGCATCCTCACCGACGAGCTGCGCGAGGCCGTGGCCCACGAGATCGAGCGGGCGCGCGGACTCGTCTCGTCCGCATGACGAGGCACTCCCTGATCGGCGGTGTCGACGCGCCGCGCCGTGCGCCCGCGCGTCCCGAGGTCTTCCTTGTCGACGAGGTTCCGCTCTACCCTGATAGCGGTGAGGGTGCCCACACCTTCGTGCGGGTCGAGAAACGCGGCCGCACCACCGAAGAGGTCGTGCGTGCGATCGCGCGGGCGGCGGGGGTCGCGGCGCGCGACGTCGGGGTCGCCGGTCGCAAGGACCGCGTCGCGGTCAGTCGACAGTGGCTCTCGGTCCCGGATCTCGATCCCGAGCTCGCGCTCGGTCTCACCCTGCCCGACGCGCGCGTGCTCGAGGCCGTGCGCCATCCCCACAAGCTGCGGACGGGACATCTGGCGGGAAACCGCTTCGTGCTGCAACTCGGCCGGCTCGACGACGAGGCGGTTGCGCGGGCGCGGGGGCGGCTGGCCCGTTTCGAGCGCGAAGGCTTCCCGAACCTCTTCGGGGCCCAGCGCTTCGGCCGCCACGGCGACAACATCGAGGCCGGCCTCCGGATCTGGCGCAACGGGTCTCGTGGCCGCGATCGGCGGCAGGCCCGCTTCCTCGTGTCGGCGCTCCAGGCGGCCGTGTTCAACGAGGCGCTGGCCCTGCGCCCCGTGGCGCTCTCCCAGCTCGAGTCGGGTGACGTGGCGGTGGTGCATGCATCGGGCGGCCTGTTCCGGGTCGACGACGTCGATCGCGAGGGACCCCGCGCCGCCCGGTTCGAGATCTCGGCCACCGGGCCGATCTTCGGGAGCCGCGTCCATCCCGCGCCCGAAGGTGCGGTGGCCGAGCGCGAGGTCGCTGCCCTCGAACGAATCGGGCTGGGCGCCGACGAAGCGCTGCGGGCGCCCCGCGGCATCCGTGCGCGGGGCGGCCGCCGCCCGTTGCGCGTGCGGCCCGATGAGCCGGAGTTCGACGCGTCGGACGACGGAGGTTGGGAGCTTCGCGTCCGGCTCGGGCCCGGCACCTACGTGAGCGTGCTGGCGGGTCTGCTGCTCGCACCCGTTTCCGAGGCCGACCCTCCGCCCCCGATCAGGCTGGGCGACGAAGACCCCGATCGTTCGAGCGCCTGGCCGACGTCTCGCTGACGACCTCTCTGCTTCCGCGCTAGGCTCGAAAGGCGTCGCTCCGGCGCCACGCGCAGCCGCCGACGAGCCCCAAGCAGTCCAAATCCGCGACCCAGGGCCCGACCAACGGAGACTCCGGCTCGCTGATGGAGGTTTCGTGATGAAGATCGCCAAGAACGTCACCGAGCTGATCGGCAACACCCCTCTGGTCCGGCTCAACCGGGTCACCGAGGGCGTCGGGCCCGAGATCGTCTGCAAGCTCGAGTCGCAGAATCCTGCGAGCTCGGTGAAGGACCGGATCGGTTTCGCGATGCTCGATGCCGCCGAGCGCGAGGGACTGATCAAGCCGGGCGAGACCGTGCTCGTGGAGCCGACCAGCGGCAACACGGGGATCGCGCTCGCGTTCGTGGCTGCGGTGAAGGGCTATCGGTGCATCCTGACGATGCCCGAATCCATGAGCCCCGAGCGTCGCGTCGTGCTGCGGGCCTTCGGCGCCAAGCTCGTCCTGACCGACCCGGCCAAGGGCATGACCGGCGCGGTCGACATGGCCAATCAGATCGCGGCGGAGACGCCGAACGCCTTCATCCCCCAGCAGTTCCGCAATCCTGCGAACCCGGCCATCCACCGCGCGACCACGGCCGAGGAGATCTGGCGCGACACCGATGGCGAGATCGATGCGTTCGTGAGCGGCGTCGGTACGGGCGGCACGATCACCGGCGTGTCGCAGGCCCTGAAGGAGCGCAAGCCGAGCCTCCAGGTGGTGGCGGTCGAGCCCGAGGACAGCCCGGTGCTCTCGGGGGGCTCGCCCGGGAAGCACATGATCCAGGGGATCGGCGCCGGCTTCGTGCCCGACGTGCTTGCCCGCGATCTGATCGACCACATCGTCACGGTCGGCAACGAGGAGTCGTTCACCATGGCGCGGCGGCTGGCGCGCGAGGAGGGCATGCTCGCAGGGATCTCGAGCGGGGCCGCCGTGGCGGCAGCCATCAAGTTCGCGAAGGGCCCCGGCTCCGGGTCGGGTCGCATCGTCGTGATCATCCCGAGCTTCGGCGAGCGCTACCTCCAGACGAAGCTCTTCGAGCCGTTCCGCTACGAGGGCAGCGACGATCTCGAGGGCTGACGCGATCTCCTCCGGTCTCGTTCTGGCATACGGCGAGCTTCGACCCCGCATCGCCGCGGGTGCCTGGATCGCACCGGGCGCGGTGGTGGTGGGCGACGTCGAGCTCGGCTGCGACGCGAGCGTCTGGTACGGCAGCGTCGTGCGCGGTGACGTGCATTCGATCCGGATCGGCGAGCGGACCAATCTGCAGGACCAGTGCGTGGTGCACGTGACGGCCGGTCGCTTCGCGACCTGGGTCGGCGACGAGGTGACCGTGGGTCACCGGGCCACGGTGCACGGCTGCCGGGTCGGCGACGGGGCCCTGGTCGGGATCGGCGCGAGCGTCCTCGATGGCGCCGAGGTGGGCGAAGAGGCGTTGTTCGGAGCCGGAGCGCTGGTGACTCCCGGGACCCGGATTCCACCGCGCGTACTCGCGCTCGGGGTCCCTGCCCGCGTGGTCCGCGAGCTCGACGCCCGAGAGATCCGTGAGCAGCGTGCCCGCACGCTCGACTACGTCGAGACGGCGCGTCGCCACCGAGCCTCGCAGAGCTGAGTGCGGGTCGGCGCGCGGCCTCGGTCAGCGCCGCAGGCCCGGAAGCCAGCCGCGCCACGCGCCGAGCGCCAGCGCGAGGGTCGCCGCCACGAAGGCCCAGCCGAGCTTTCCCTGCACGGCTCTTCGGGCGGCCGCCTCGGCCGCGGCCTGTTGCTCGGGCCCCGGCGGCACGCTCCGAGCGACTTCGAGCAGCGCCGGTGCGACCATCACCAGACAGAACAGCACGAAGAGCCCGAAGAGGTAGAGGAGTCCGAGCGTGAAGAAGGGCCGGGGGACGGGGGACGGCCGCGGGCGCCGCGCAGTCCCGCCCGCGGAGCTCGCCGCGCGGCTGGAGGCGTCCCGGCGATCCATGGGGCGAGCCTACGCGCCGGCCGCATCGCGCGCAATGCGGCGGGCGCCGTGCGACATGGCAGAGCCCGTCGCTGCGCCAGCCGCGCTGCTTGACCGCCCTGGGTGCCCCACCTAGCTTCGCGCTCGGGCGTCGATCTCGAGCTTCGCGCCGCCCGCGACCACCCCACGCCCGAGCCGCCCGTGTCCCGATCGTCCGATCGCGCCAGCCGAGAGAAGACCCGCCGCCACGTCGTCCTGATCGACGCGGCCAACTTCATGTACCGCGCCTTCTTCGCGATTCCAGGCCTACGGACGTCGGATGGGATCCCCACGAACGCCGTCTACGGGTTCGCCCACATGATTCACAAGCTGCTCCGCGAGCTCGACCCGGACGCGGTGGTCGCGGTCTTCGACGCACCCGGCAAGGGCTTCCGGCACGAGCTCTACCCGGAGTACAAGGCGACGCGCGACGCCCAGCCCGAGGACCTGGCGCGTCAGTTCCCCGTGGTGCGCGAGCTGATCGAGGCGTTCGGGATCCCGATCGTCGAGGAGAAGGGCTTCGAGGCCGACGACCTCATCGCCTCCTTCGTCGAGCGGCTCGGGGACGACGAGGTGACCATCGTCTCCACCGACCGCGACCTGATGCAGCTGGTGGGCGATCGGGTCTGTCTGCTCGACACCATGAAGGATCGCCGCTTCGGGCCCGGCGAGGTGGCGGAGCGGTTCGGGGTGGGGCCCGACAAGCTCCTCGATCTCCGGGCCCTGGTCGGTGATTCGAGCGACAACATCCCCGGCGTGAAGGGAATCGGCGAGAAGGGCGCCGCCAAGCTGATCGAGGAGTGGGGCGATCTCGACACCCTGCTCGCGCATGCCTCCGAGGTGAAGGCCAAGCGGGCCCGGGAGGCTCTCGAGGCGCAGGGCGACCAGGCGCGGCTCTCGCGTGAACTCGCCACCCTGCGTTGCGACGCGCCGCTCGGCCTCGAGCCCGAGGCCCTCGGGGCGCCGGCGCCGGACGCGGAGGGCCTGCGCGAGCTCTACCGCCGCTACGAGTTCACCCGCCTGCTCGACGGACTCGATGGCGTTGCAGGAACCGGCGCCCGGACGGGAGATGCCGGCGCCGACGTCGAGAGCCGGGTGGTCTCCGACCGCGCGGGCCTCGCCGAGCTCGCCGAGGCGATCGGCTCGGCCGAACGCCTCGCGGTGGTGGTGGTGGGGTGCGAGGGCGGGGCGATGAGCGCCGCGCCCGTGGGCGTCGCATTCGTCGCGGGGGGCGAGACCGGCTTCTACGTGCCGCTCGGACACGAAGAGGGAACGTGTGCATCGGTCGAGGACGTCCGAGACCTGCTGGGTCGGCCGCTCGCCGAGGCGTCCTGGGGCGGGCGCGACACCAAGCTCGTCCAGGCGGCGCTCGGCGAGCAGGGCATCCCGCTCCCGGTGCCGGCCTTCGACGTCGAAGTCGCGGGCTTCCTGCTCGACCCGGCGGCACCGCGTACCACGGTGGCGCTCGCCTCGCAGCTGCTCGGCCGGAGCCTCCGAAGCTGGGAGGACGTTGCCGGGCGCGGCGCCAAGGCCCGTCCGGCCGGCGCGCTCGCGGTCGACGAGGTGGCCGCCTGGTCGGTGTCCGAGGCGCACGCCCACCACGCGCTCCAGCCCGTCCTCGCCGAGCGCCTCGAACGCGAGGAGCTGTCCGCGTTGTGCCAGGATGTCGAGCTTCCGCTCACCCGGGTGCTCGCGCAGATGGAACGGGCGGGTGTGCGGGTCGACGAAGCGGTGCTCGCGGAGCTGTCGAAGGAGTACGGCGACGAGCTGCTCCGGATCGAGCAGGAGATCTACGGCCTGGCCGGCGAGCAGTTCCAGATCAACTCGCCGAAGCAGCTGCAGGGCATCCTGTTCGAGAAGCTCGAGCTTCCCCCGGTCAAGAAGACCAAGACCGGCTACTCCACCGACGAGTCGGTGCTCGAGAAGCTCGCCGCACAGCACGAGCTTCCGGCCCGGGTGCTCGCCTGGCGGCGACTCGCCAAGCTGAAGAGCACGTACGTCGACGCGTTGCCTCCCCTGATCCATCCCGAGACCGGCCGCATCCACCCGACCTTCCACCAGACCGGTGCGGCGACGGGACGGCTCTCGGCGGCGAACCCCAACGTCCAGAACATCCCGATCCGGACGCCCGAGGGCATCCGCATCCGCGAGGCCTTCGTGCCGGCCGAAGGGCGCCTGTTGCTCTCGGCCGACTATTCACAGGTGGAGCTGCGCCTGCTGGCCCACTTCTCCGTGGACGAGTGTCTGTGCCAGGCCTTCGAGACCGGCGACGACATCCACCGGCGCACCGCCTCCGAAGTGCTGGGGGTGGAGCCCGAAGACGTGAGCGGTGAGGAACGTGCCCGCGCCAAGGCCATCAACTTCGGCATCATCTATGGCTCGACCGCCTTCGGGATCGCCAATCAGCTCGGGATCCCGACCGCCGAGGCCCAGGCCACCATCGATGCCTACTTCGCGCAGTATCCGGGGGTCCGGCGCTTCATCGACGACACCATCGAGCAGGCCCGCGAGCGGGGCTACGTGCGCACCCTGCTGGGCCGGCGGCGCTTCCTGCCGGACCTCGGCTCGCGCAACCGGGTGCTCCGGCAGGCGGCCGAGCGGATGGCCGTGAACAGCGTCATCCAGGGGACGGCGGCCGATCTGATCAAGAAGGCGATGGTCGAGGTCGACGAGGCGATGGCCGACGGGTCGCTCGAGGCCCGCATGCTGCTCCAGGTCCACGACGAGCTGGTCTTCGAGGTGCCCCGTCCCGAAATCGGGACACTCGAAGACCTGGCACGGCACCGGATGGAGTCGGTCTGGTCCCTGCGGGTGCCCCTCGTGGTGGACACCGGGGTCGGCGAGAGCTGGAGGGAGGCCCACTGACCCCCGACCCTCGCGATCCGTCCCGAATAACGCCGCGCGACGGGGCGTCGAATCACCCGGAACCGAATGAATCGACACGGAGCCGGCCGAGCCCGGACGCGCCGCCCCCCGCGAAGGACGCGGCGGTCCGCCGTGAATCCGATGCCGGAGGACATGCAGCGATCAGTGCTCGGAGCCAGGGCCCCGGGGTCGCCGCGGATGCCGAGGCGGTCGATCGGGCCAGGCAGGGGGACCACGGGGCCTTTCAGGTGCTCGTCGAGCGCTATCAGGGGCGGGTGTACCGTCTGGCGCTGCGGGTGCTCCGCGACGAGGAGCGTGCACGCGACGCGGTCCAGGATGGGTTCCTCAAGGCCTACGTGTCGTTGGACCGATTCGAGGGCCGCTCGAGCTTCTACACGTGGCTGTACCGACTTGTGTTAAATCTGTGCCTCGACATGCGTCGCCGCGATCGATCGGATCGCGAGGTGGAGTGGAACGAGGATCACTCGGCCGAAGCGGCCCGGTTCGCCGACGAGGCCGGACTCGGAGCTGCGGCGCCCGGTCAGCCGCCGGGTCCTGGCGTCGCGCTCGAGCGGAGCGAACTGCGGGTGCGCGTCGCCGAGGCCATGGAGACCCTGCCGCTCGAGGCGCGCGAGACGTTGATGCTGAGAGAGGTCGACGGGTTGAGCTACGCCGAGATCTCGGAGGCGCTGGGAATCCCGAAGGGAACGGTGATGAGCCGGCTCCACTACGCGCGCAAGAAGGTCCAGCAGGTGCTCCTCGAGGCGGGAGTGTCCGTGGGCTCGACGAAGCCCGCACGACGGGCGAAGCCGCGCTTCGCCCCCGCCGGAGAGTCCAGCGCATGAGTCGCACCGATCGAGAGTCGCAGAAGCGTGCCCGCCAGAGCCGCCGGATCGCGGCCTATCACGACGGCGAGCTCCGATCGCTCGGACGGACCGGACGGCTCGGACCGTTCGGCTGGCTCGGAGGGCGCCGCGGCCTCGAGCGCCAGAGCGAGCGCCAGATGGAGCGCAAGCTGGAGCGCGAGCTCGATCACGATCCGGACGCCCGCGAGGAGCTCGAGGCCATCCGGCAGGTCGGCGCGTGGGTGCGGGAGTCGGCCGACGAAGCGCCGCTCGGGGCCCACGGGCTCGCTTCCGACGAGGCACCTGACCTCTGGCCGGCAATCGCGGCCCGGCTGGCCGAGGCCGACGCCGAGCGGCGCGTGCAGGGCCGCGCTGCCGCCCGCGCGACCGAGGGCCCCGCGTCGAGCGCGATCGCCAACTCGGCCGACCCCGACTCGGCCGACCCCGGCTCGCCGGTCTCCGCGTGGAGCTGGCGGGATCGCCTTCTGGCGCCTCTCGTCGCGGCGATCCAGCGGCCGGTCTCCGCTGCCGTCGCGGCCGTCCTCGTACTCGGGTTCCTGTCCTACTCGGCCCTGCGCCTGGGCGATCCGTCGGGACTCGCAGGGCTCCAGGGCGCCGCTGCGTCGGGGGTGGTCGAGTACCTCGATCCGCACGGCCACTCGGTGATGCTGCTCGAAGACGAGGAGGGCAACACCATCATCTGGTTGATGGACGACGAGACGTCGAGCGAGACGTCTCGCCAGGGAGCCTCCGGTGTATTCATCTAGGCCTCTTCTGGTCCTCGCTGCGGTCCTGCTGTTGGCGACTTCTGCCCGGGCCGAGGATCCCCAGCCCGCGCGGGTCCAGGTGATGGTCACCGTCGGTCACCTGACCGAGAGCAACTCGGGCGCGCTCCAGGGGTCGGGCATCGACCGCGCCCAACGGGTGCTCGAGTCGAAGAACCTCCAGCTCGCGCTCGAGCAGGTGGGCGTGATGCGGCTTCCCACCGGAGACTGGGTCCGGATCCGGCCGATCAAGCTCGAGAAGGGCGGCCTGCTGATGGCCGTCGAGGTCGAGCCGATGGTG
>CAYYUT010000006.1:0-21540 GCA_964474935.1 uncultured Spirochaetales bacterium | reverse complement strand
GCCACCGGGACCGCCATCCAGGGATTCCGCGCGAGCTCCTGCCAGCAGACGAAGGCCAGGCTTCCGCCGGGCCCGAGCGCGCCCACGAGGTTGCGGAAGGCGGCCTCCGGCTGTTCGAAGAACATGACGCCGAACCGCGAGAAGATCCGATCGGCCGCGCCGGACTCGAAGGCGTGGATCTGGGCGTCGGCGCGGAGCACGCGCGCGTGGTCGAGACCCGCGGCGCGCAGCCGCTCGCCCGCCCGCTCGAGCATCGGCGCCGAGATGTCGACCCCGAGGACGCTGCCCTCCGGACCCACCCGGCGCGCGAGCTCCACGGTGGTCTCGCCGCAGCCGCAGCCGATGTCGATCACCCGCTGGCCCCGGCCGATCCCGGCCTGCTCCATCATGCGCTCGCCGATCGGGCGGATCTGGGCGTCGATGCGATCGGCGAGGGCCACCCACTTCGGCCCGGCCTGCTCGTTCCAGTAGGCGATCTGCTCCTCGTTCGGGAGCGCCTTCGATTCGTCCAACGTCGGTTCCTCCGCGCGGACGGGGTCGCGACGACGCGCTGTCCGCGACGGCATGGTGGCCCATCGGTCCGACACGCGGAAGCCAGACGAATCGCGGAACGCGACCCGCCGGGCCCCCATGGACCGGCTCGGGCCCATGGAAGCAGCGGGCCCGAGTCGGCCGGGCGCCCCGGACCGATCGAATCGTCCGGGTCGGCGACCGCCGCGACCGGCGATCCCGGGCGGATATACTCCGGGGCGATGCGCGACGCAGGCGAGGCGGCGGAGACAGACGGCGCCGTGGGTGCGGGACGGACCGGGCCCATGCGCGATGGCCGGCGTCCCGGGAGGGCGTCGCGGATCCGGCGCGCCGGTCCGAGCCTTCGTCTGGCGACTCCACCGATCGTGGTCGGCCTGCTGGTGGCCGCGGCGCTGAGCGCCTGTCAGCCGACACGGCCCACCTGGATCGAGTTCGGCCAGCCCGTGGCGCGGCCCGTCGTCGACCGGGTCGAGCACGACGTGCTCCGCATCCGCTGGCCGACCGGATTCACGCGCGGGCCGGTCGCCATCTACGCGAGCGAGGATCCCGTCCGTTTCGAATCGGACGCCACCCGGAGCGGGCCGCTCCTGCGCACACTCGACGACCCGGTCCGGATCGAAGACCTCGATCCCTTCACCCGCTACTACTTCGAGCTCGTCCCGACCGACGGCGGGACGTCGCGGGTGGTGGCCGAGCGGCTGCTCCCGTTGAGCGGGACCGACAATTTCCGCGATATCGGCGGCTACGAGACCGCGGACGGACGGGCGGTGCGCTGGGGCCGACTGTATCGCTCGGACGATCTGGCGAGCCTCTCGTCGCGCGACGTGCGCTACCTGGCTTCGCTCCGAATCCGGCTGGTCTGCGACTTCCGATCGACGAACGAGCAGGCGCGCGCTCCGAACACCTCGCTGGCCGCGGATGCTTCGGACGCGAGCCCCACCACCGAGAACCTCGACATCGAGACTCCCGGGGTCGACCCCGATGCCCTCCGCGGTCGGATCCTGCGCGGCGACGTCACGGGCCCCGAGCTCGAGCAGACCATGCTCGACGCCTACCGCGCCTTCGTCACCGACTTCCAGGCCGAGTGGCGCGCGATGTTCTCTCGGATGGCCGATCCGAGCTCGTTCCCGACCGTGGTCCACTGCACCGCCGGGAAGGACCGCACCGGATTCGCATCGGCCATGCTGCTCTCGGCGCTGGGGGTTCCCGAGGACATCGTGTTCGACGACTATCTCGCGAGCAACGTGTACCGCGCCGACGCGATCCGCTTCCTGAAGCGGGTGATCCCGATCGCCTCGCTCTTCCGAACCGATCCCGACGACCTGCTGCCGCTCCTCGACGTGAGGCGTCCGTACCTCGAGGCCTCGTTCGATACGATTCGCGAGCACTACGGCTCGGTCGATCGCTATCTCGAGGAGGCGCTCGGCGTCACCGACGAGATGCGGGCCGAGCTCCACGCGAACCTGCTGAGGCGTCCTCCGACGACTCCATGAACCCTACGGAATCGGATCCCGGCGCCGCCTACCGCGAGCGCCTGCAGCGTCGCAGCGCGCAGGCGTCGGCGCGAGCCCGGTCGGCCGGCCGGCTCTCGAACGCGCGCCTGATCGTCTTCTTCGCCGCGGCCGTGGTCTCCTGGTTCACGCTCGGCGTCCGCACGCTCGACCCGCTCTGGCTGCTCCCCCCCTGGCTCGGCTTCGTGGCCCTGGTGGTCGCCCACGACCGCGTCCTCCGCGCGCAGCGGGCCGCCGAGCACAGCGTCGCCTATTACGACGACGGCCTGGCGCGGCTCGAGGACCGCTTCGCGGGCCGGGGCCTCGCGGGCGACGGGCTGGCGCCGGAAGGCCATCTCTACGCGAGCGATCTCGATCTGTTCGGGGAGGGCTCGCTCTACGAACGGCTCTGCCGCGCCCGCTCGCGGGCGGGCCGCGAACGGCTGGCCCACTGGCTGCTCGAGCCCGCCGAGCCGGACGAGGTTCGCGCGCGCCAGGCGGCGGTCGAGGAGCTCGCGTCCCGGATCGACCTGCGCGAGCGCCTCGCGCTCGTGGGCGAGGACGCGTCCGGCGGCCTCGAGCCGGCGCGTCTGGTCGCCTGGGGCGCGGAGGGGGGAGACGCTCCGTCGCTCGCCGTCCGGGTGACGGCCGCCACCCTCTCGCTGGCCTCGGCCACCGCACTCGTCGGCTGGGTCTTCGGACCCTTCGGACCGGCGCCTGCGCTTCTCGTCTGGGTCGTCCAGAGCGGGGTCGCCTGGCGCCTGCGGAGCCGCGTGCGCCGCACCATCGCCGGGGTCGAGCGCGCCGCGCGCGATCTCGATCTCTTCTCGGAGCTCCTGGCCGGACTCGAGGCAGAGCACTTCTCGAGCCCGCGTCTCGCGGCCCTGCGCGCGGCCGTCGAGACCGACGGCATCGCCCCCTCGCTCCGCATCCGGCAGCTGCGACGACGGATCGACCTGCTCGACGCGCGCAGGAACCAGCTCTTCGCACCCCTGGCCGCCATGCTCCTCTGGACCACCCAGACGGCGCTGTCGATCGAGCACTGGCGCGCCGCATTCGGACCCCATGTCGATGCCTGGCTCGACGCCGTCGGCGAGCTCGAAGCGCTCTCCTCGCTCGCGACCCAGCGGTTCGAGCAACCGGACGACGTCTTCCCGGAGATCAGCGAGGACGGACCCCGCTTCGAGGGCCGCGCCATCGGCCATCCGCTCCTGCCCGTCAACCGCTGCGTCCGCAACGACGTGGCGCTGTCGTCGAGCCACCAGGTGATGGTGGTGAGCGGCTCCAACATGTCGGGCAAGAGCACCCTCCTGAGAAGCGTCGGGACGAATGCGGTGCTCGCTCTCGCCGGCGCCCCCGTGCGCGCCGCCTCGCTCCAGCTCTCGCCTCTGACGATCGGGGCCTCGATCCGGGTGAACGACTCGCTCCAGGAGGGCAGCTCGCGTTTCTATGCCGAGATCCAACGGATCGCCGGGATCGTCGCAGCGCATGCCAGGGAGCGCCCCGTGCTCTTCCTGCTCGACGAGATCCTGCATGGAACGAATTCCCACGATCGCGAGATCGGGGCACGCGCGATCGTGGAGGCCCTGGTCGACCGCGGCGCCATCGGACTCGTCACGACCCACGATCTCGCGCTCGCGCAGGTGGCCGAGCGCCTGGCGCCCCGCGGCGAGAACGTGCACTTCGAAGACCACCTGGAGGACGGCCAGATGCGATTCGACTATCGGATGCGGCCCGGCGTGGTCCGGAAGAGCAACGCGCTCGAGCTGATGCGCGCGGTGGGCCTCGACGTATGAGGAATCCCGCAGCGAAACGGACCTGCGGGCGTCTCGCCGCCGTGGCCCTGACGCTCGTGTCGCTCGCGTGTGCGCGACCCACGCTCGAGGAATCGCTGGCGGCGCCCGATCCGCTGCTCTGGGAGGCGACCGCGCCGAGCGGCGCGGTCCTGCACCTCTTCGGCTCGATCCATGTCGGAACCGAGGCCCTCCAGGGATTCGGACCCGTGGTCGAGCAGGCCTTCGCGCGCTCGGAAGAGATCGTGGTCGAGATCGATCCCCGCGAGGTCGAAGCCACCGAGATCGCCGCGTTGTACCAGCGTTGGGGACTCCTGCCTCGGGGCGAGCGGCTCGAGGACTGGCTCCGTCCGGAGACCCGGACGCTGCTCCAGGCGCGACTCGACACCCTCGGAGTGCGCTGGAGCGAGGTGGCCGGATTCAGGCCCTGGCTCGTGGCGATCGATCTCGGCCAGCGGGGCCTGGCCGAAGCCGGCTTCGACCCGGCGCTCGGCGTCGACCAGCGGGTGATCGCCGACTCGGCCGCGCTCCCGCTCGTGGCGCTCGAGACCCTCGAATTCCAGCTCCGCACCTTCGCCGAGCTGCCCCGCGACACCCAGGACGCCCTGCTGCGCGACCTGCTCGAACACGGGGGCGAGACGGAAGAGCAGGGACGCGAGACGCTGGGCGCCTGGGCGCGGGGCGACGCCAGGGCGCTCGAGACCCTGCTCGTGGCCGGCAACGACGATCCGGCCCTCGATCCCTTCGTCGAGCGCGTATTCTTCGCCCGCAATCGTTCGATGACCGAACGTCTGGTCGAGCTCGCAAGCGACGGCCGACACCGTTTCGTGGTGGTCGGCGCAGGGCATCTGGTGGGCGGCGAGGGCATCCCGCGTCTGCTCGCGGACCGGGGCTTCGAGGTCCGACAGACGGGGGGTCAGGGAGCGTCGAGCCCGGCCGAGCGGCGCGGGGACGAGCGCGCCAGGTCTTCGGCGAACCGGGCGAAGATCTCGCCGAGCGCGGCGTTGATGGCGGCGACCCCGTCGGCCACGCTCGTGCTCTCGGCCTCGCGCTCCGCGCGGTAGCGCCCGGTCCAGAGCAGACGCGAATCGCGCGGGGCAGCGAGGGCCAGCTCGAGCTCCACCACCGCCTCGGGACGACCCTCGCCGAGCACCCGCTCGAGCCGTTCGATGTGGCCCGTCACCTGATAGTCGATCCGGACTCGCTGCTCGGGGGTCACGACCACATCGGCCACCCGCGCGCTCCGCAGGAAGCTCGCGAGCTGCTTCTGGATGCCCACCGTCGGGACGTCGCTCCAGTAGTGGTAGCGATGCTGCATGAGCACGTGGGGTTGCTGGTGCGAGGTGAAGACGAGCGGGCGCCGCTGCTGCAACGCATCCCCCGAGATCCGGTCCACCGAGAGCGTACCCTCGAGGAGCGGCCGGGCGTGCCCGGCGACGGCCGCCGTCTCGGGCGCGGTGGGCGCGGTGGGCGCGAGGCGATAGAACTGATCGGACGGGGCCGGCGTCACGGCGCAGGCTCCGAGCAGGGCGAGGGCGCCGAGTGCAGCGAGGCCGCGCGCCGTCCGCCGGACCCCGTGGCGGCCCTCGCCGCGCCCGCCCGAGCGTCTCACTGCAGGGCCGCCGGCGCCACGCCGTTCGGATCGGGCTCCTCGCGGTCGGTGCCCCGGATCAGACGGCTCGGATCCTGGCGGATCTGACGCGTGAACTCGTACATGTTGCGGCTGGTCCCCTCGAGATTCTGGTTGATGGCATCGATGTGGCGCGCCACCGACTCGAGGGTGTGTTGCACGTCGAGCATGATCTGCCCGACCTCGCCGCTGTTCTCGTCGAGGATCTCGTTCACCCGTCCGATCACGTCGTCGACCTGGCGGCGGCTGCTGTCGAGATTGCGCGAGAGCGCCAGCAGATGATCGGAGGTCTCGCCGAAGTTCGTGACGACGCGCTCGAGCCCGTCGATGTTCTGGTCCGAGAGCAGCATCGCCACCCGCTCGGTGCTCGTGTCGAGCCGGTCGGTGATGCGTTGGACGTCGGCCACCACGTCGGGCACGGCGTTGGCCAGCGCATCCACGATGCGCCGCACGTCGTTGTCGATGAGCGTCCGGATCTGGTCGGCGAGCGACGAGACGAGGCTGAACACGTTCACGATCTCCTCGCCATGGATCGGTCGCCCGGGGTCGAGCAGCTCACCGCTCGCCCCGGCCTCGATGTCGATCGTGAAGGCCGAGAGAACGCCGGGGAGATTGATCCGGGCCACGCTGTCGGCCGGGATGGGCCAGCCCTCGGTGACGGCCAGCTCGACCCGGAAGCGCTTGGACTTCGGATCGGGCGAGCGCACCACCCGCTCCACGTGGCCGATCGGGTAGCCCTCGAAGGACACCTGGGTGCCTCGCACGACGCCTGTGACGTTGTCGTAGCTGGTGTAGTAGGTGTCGGTGGCGCCGGTTCGCCCGGCCAGCAGGCCCAGCGACACCACCAGGACCCCGAGCATCGCGAGCACGAAGAGCCCCACCACGACGTAGTTCAGCCGCGCGTTCCTCATGCCTCCGCCGCTCGCCTCACGATGCCTCCCCCGTCAGCCGGGCCAGGTACTCGGCGGGGTCGAGAACGTCGCTCTCGGGTCGCCGGTTGATCAGGTTCTGGATGACCTCGTTGTCACTGGCTCGGATCGCCTCGACTCCGTCGATGGCTGCGATCCGTCCCTGATCCAGTACGGCAATCCGGTCGGCGATCTTGAAGGCGCTATCGAGGTCGTGGGTCACCACGATGATCGTCATCTGCATGGCGTCGCGGAGCTGGAGGATCAGGTCGTCGAGCGCCGAGGCCACGGCCGGGTCGAGACCGGCCGACGGCTCGTCGCAGAAGAGAAGCTTCGGGTCCATGATGATGGCGCGCGCGAGCGCCGCCCGTTTCAACATACCGCC
Source organism: uncultured Spirochaetales bacterium (assembly GCA_964474935.1). Lineage (GTDB taxonomy): Bacteria > Myxococcota_A > UBA9160 > UBA9160 > JAFDDA01 > CAYYUT01. The sequence continues at coordinate 14,803 of CAYYUT010000006.1, read as the reverse complement.
CGACAGCTCGGACGGCATCAGGTCCTCGAATCCCGCCAGATTCACGACCTGGAGCTTCAGACGCATCATGATCTCCATGGTCTTGGTATCGAGATTCGCGAGCTCGCGCAGCGGGAGCATGATGTTCTCGCCAACGGTCATCGAGCTGAAGAGTGCCCCTCCCTGGAAGGCGACGCCCATCTTGCTGCGGAGATCGAAGGCCTCGGCCCCGCCGGCCCGGTGGATGTCGACGCCCAGGATCCGGACGCAGCCCGAGGTGGGACGCTCGAGCGCCATCAGGTGTCGGAGCAGGGTGCTCTTGCCGGAGCCGCTGCCCCCCATGATCACCAGCACCTCGCTCTGGCGCACCTGGAGATCGAGACCCTTCAGGATCATGCGCGGGCCGTAGTGGGTGACCAGGCCCTCGACCTCGATCGCCGGCGGTGCCGTTGCGTCGGGCCCGTTCGCCGGAGCCCCGTTCACCCCTGCGTCGTGAGCCATACGAAGACCATGTCGGTGATCAGGATCGCCGCGATCGAGTGCACGACCGTGCGGGTGGTGCGCTTGCCGACCCCCTCGGCTCCGCCCTCCACGCTGCTCCCGTTCACCACGGCGATGAGGGTGATCAGGACCGCGAAGAGCAGGGCTTTGACCAGGCCGTGGAGCAGATCGTCGGTGGTGAGGACGTCGATCGTACGCTCGAAGTAGACCACGAGGCCGAGCCCCAGGGCGCCCCGCACGTAGAGCGCCGAGGCCGTCTGGGCGACGATGTCGGCCCAGAGGGTCAGGAGCGGGAGCATCACCACGGCCCCGAGCAGGCTCGGCACCACCAGGAAACGCACCGGATTCACACCCATCACACGCAGGGCGTCGACCTCCTGGTTGATGGTCATCGTCGCGAGCCGTGCCGCGAGGGCCGATCCGGAGCGGCCCGCCACGAGCACGCCGGTGATCAGGGGCGCGAACTCGCGCGTCACCGAGAGCGCCACCCCGAGCACCACCTGGGACTCCGCGCCGAAGGTCTTCAGGGTGTGGATCCCCTGGATGGCGAGCATCACCCCGATCGTCACCGAGAGCAGGGTGACGATGGGCACCGCCGCCACGCCGATCTCGCGCATCTCGGCCACCACGGCGGGCAGGCGGACCGGCTGACGCCGGAACCGGCCGAGGAAGAGCCAGTACAGGCTCTCGGCGAAGAGCGCCCCGCCGTGCCCGAGCTCGCCCACGCCACCGACGACGTTCTGGCCCACCTGCTCGCTCGCGTCGAGGAATCGCGACGAACGCGGCTCAGCCGCCATGGGGGAGCCCCGCCTCCACCGAGTCGACGATGGTGAAGACCGTGTCGAGTCGCGCGAGCTGGAACACCCGCAGCGCAGCCGGGCTCACCGCGGCGAGGGCGAAGTGGGTGCCCTGCTTGCGCGACTGCTGGAAGGCCTCGACCAGGCTCGCGATCCCGGAGCTGTCGATGTAGGTGACGCCCGAGAGGTCGACGATCAGGTCCTTGCCGGCCGACACGAAGCCGAGCACCACGTCGCGGGCCAGTCTCGAGTTCTCGAGATCGACGTCGCCGCGAAAGGCCACGATCGAGATTCCGTTCTCTTCCCGGGATTCGTGCTCCATCACTCCCCTCGGTCGATCTTCTTGCAGAGTTTCAGGGCGTTCCCCCGTCCGCTCGGGGTCGGCAGGAATTGCCAGTCGTCGGTCAGCTCGCGGATGAAATGGGTCCCCAGTCCGCCCGGACGGACGTCGTCGAGCCGCCGAGGCTGGATCTTCGTCGGGTCGACCGTGGGCGCCGCATCGACAAGGTAGACGACGACCATGGCCCCGTCGTGTTCCACCTCGATCAGGATCTCGCGATCGGATTCGCCTCGGTAGCCGTGGCGGATGATGTTCTGGCACGCCTCGTCCACCGCGATCACGAGGTCCTGTGCGTCCGGGTCGCTGCAGCCGGCGGCCCGGGCCGCCTCGAGGACCCTCGCCCGGATCTCGCGAAGCGCCCGGGGCTCGGCCGGGAAGCGCTCCCTCACCAGCGGCTCGCCCGTGCAGACCGGCTCGATCTCGCTCACTCTTCGCCTCCGCCCCACACGGACTCCACGGCCAGGAAGGTGAGATCGTCGCGCAGACCCCGGTCGGCCAGATGATCCACCACCCGATCCAGATGATCGGCCAGTCGGGCGCCGGGCCTTCCCCGAAAGAGCTGCGCCACCCCGGGCGAGCCGAGCTCCTCGCCGCGGTCGTCGAGCGCCTCGGTGGCGCCGTCCGTGAAGAGCAGGAGCCCACCCCCTTCGAGCGCGACCCGCGCCTCTTCGAAGCCGGCGCCCTCGTCGCTGCGGGGCAGGATCCCGAGCGGAGGGTCGAGGCCGGCGATGGCCCGGAACTTGCCCTCGGCATCCCGCAGCAGGGGCGGCTCGTGGCCCGCGTTCGCGAGGCACACGGCGTCGGCGCGCGGATCGTAGAGGCCCGTCACCATGGTGACGAACATGCCCCGCGTCGCGGTCTCGCAGATCTCGCGGTTCAGCACGTCGAGCAGGCGCCCGGGCCCGTCGTCCGACTTTCCGAGACAGCGGTGCAGGCTGCTGGTCTTGGCCATCAGCATGGCGGCGTTCATGCCCTTCCCCGACACGTCTCCGATGCAGAAACGGATGCACCCGTCGGGCAGCTCGAAGAAGTCGTAGAAGTCGCCCGAGACGCCGCGGGCCGGCACGTTCCGGCCACTCACCGGGAAGGCGTCCGTGCGCTCGGGGGGAAGCATGCTCTTCTGGATCTCGGCGGCCAGATCGAGCTCCCGCTGGATGCGCTCCTGCTCCATCAGGTTCGCGGCCATACGCGCATTCAGGATGGCGAGGGCGGCCGAGGTGGCGAGCGCCTCGAGCAGGTGTTGGTCGTCGGGGTCGAACAGACCGTCCCCGCCCTTCTTGTTCAGCAGCTCGATCGCGCCGAAGCTCTCGTCGCGTACCCGCATGGGCGCGCACAGGATGGATCGGGTGGTGAAGCCCGTCTGTTCGTCGACGTGCTGGGCGAAGTCGGGGTCGTGGCGCACGTCGCGAACGATCTGGCCGGCCGCCTCGGCCACGCAGCGACCGACGATTCCCTGCCCCGGCGCGAGCCGCAGGCCGGCGATGTCGACCGGCCCGACGCTCGCGCGACACACGAGCGCGCGGTGTTCGTCTTCGAGCACGAAGATCGATCCGCTCTCGGCCCCGACGTACTCGGCGATGCGGGCGAGCGCCGCGTGCAGCGTGGTCTCGAGATTCTTCGAGCGGGCGAACTCGCCCGTCATCTCGGCGATCAGCTCGAGCGGCCGCCCGAGGGTTGCATCGGTGGCGTCGATCTTCATCGTCGGCGGCCCCGGGTTCGCGCTCCGCATCGGGCGCGGGAGCGGATCATCGGACGGCCTCCGGCCGCGACCCGTCGGCGCCCCCGCCGAGCTTCACGACCACCAGGCTGAAATCGTCGGCCAGGCGCACGGGGTGGGCGAACGCGGCCACGCGACGCTGGATCCCGGCCACGATCGTTCCGGGATCGGCGCTGGCGAAATCGCGCAGCGCCTCGACCACCCGTTCGCGGCCGAAGCAGTCCCCCTGACCGTTCTTCACCTCCCAGACCCCGTCCGTGGTCAGGGCCAGGATCTCGTCGCGATCGAGGTCGACCTCCAGGGTGGGGTACTCGGTGTCGTCGAGAACCCCGAGCGGCGGCCCCGTGGCCCCGAGTTCGCGCACACCACCCATGCGCGGACCATAGCCAAGCGGCGGATCGTGACCCGCCGAGGCGTAGCGGAGGCGCCGGCGCCCGGCATCGAGGACGCCCAGGAAGAGAGTCACGAACTGACCGCGGCGGACGTCCTGGACGACGAGCCGGTTGAGCTGGTGGAGCACCTCGCTGGGGTCGTCCGAGTGGGACATCAGGGCCCGCAGCGAGGCTCGGACCGTGGCCATGATGAGCGCCGCCCCCACCCCGTGCCCCGACACGTCTCCGATCGCCAGCACCAGCTCAGCGCCCGGATCGCCGGCCCCCTCGGCGCGCGGCCAGTAGTCGACGTAGTCGCCCCCGGCTCCGTCGCAGGCGATCGAGCGACTCGCGACCGTGACATCCGCCAGCTCGGCGTCGCGGGGCAGGAACGACTGCTGGATCGCGCGGGCCACGTCGATCGAGCGCCGGGTCTCGGCCGCCTCGACCGACTGGTCGAGGAGCCGACTGTTGCGGATCGCGACGGCGGCCTGGTTGGCGATGATCCGGGCGACGAAGAGATCGTTTCGCGTGAAGTCCTTGCCGTCGGCGGGATCGTTGATGTTGAGGACGCCGAGGATCTCGGACCGGACGGACAGCGGCACGCAGATCGCGCTCTGGTTGCGGTAGTCGGGATGACCTCCATCGTCACCGCGCGCCCGGTGGAGTGCCTCGCGCGCGTCGCGGAGCAGCACCGCCTCGCCGCTCCGGGCGCAGCGCCCGGCGATGCCCTGGCCGAGCTCGGTGCGCGCCTTCCGCACCACCTTCTCGGGGATCCCGACCGCGGCGTGCATCCGCATCAGCCGTCCGCCGGGCTCGATCAACATGAGCGAACCGCGCCGGGCCCCGAGCAGGGCGGTCGTGCTCGTGACGATGCCCGACAGCACCTCGTCGAGACTTCCGGCCGAGATCAGCGAATCGGTCACCTGATGGATCACCTCGAGCGCCGCGGCCTGCGGCTCGAGAGACCCGACCTGCGATCGCAGGGCTTCGAGCCGGCCCTCGAGACGCTCGTGCTGGCGAGCCGTCTCGACGGCCACCGCCTGCGCGATGGCCAGCGCCGCCTGATTGGCGAGGAGCGCGGCGACCCGCAGATCGCGTTCGTCGAATTCGCAGGGAATCCCGTGCGCGTCGCGCTTGTTGGACAGATTGATCACGCCGATGACGTCACCGCGGTAGCGGAGCGGCACGCAGATGGCCGAGTTCACCGTGTACGAGGTGCCGCCGTCTCGCTGGCCGAGGGCCGCCGCGTTGCGGAGCAGGCGCGCCGCTCCGCGCTCGGCGACCTCGCCCGAGATGCCCTCGCCCACCGGCACCGTGGTGTCGCGCACCACGTCGTCCGCCAGCCCCCGGGCCGCCCGGATGCGGAGCTTGTCCGGGGTGGTCTTGAGCATGATCGACGAACGCTCGGCACCGAGCGCCTCGCGGAGCGTCTCGAGGATTCCCTGGAGCGTGCTGTCGAGATCGTCGCCCGCGATAATCCGCTCGCTGATGCGGGCCAGCTCGCCCACGAACGAGGCTTCCCGCTCGCCGCGCCCTGCTCGATCGTCCTCGTCCGGCTCGACCACCCGACCCCCCGAAACGTCCCTCTGCACGTATCGGCGGCGGGCCAAACCACTAGAGCGCCGTGCGCGAGGCGCTCGAACCGGGCCTCAGGAATAGAACTGGCGGTACCACTTCCGAAAGCGGCCGAAGTCCTTCTCGCCCTCGGCCAGCACCGGACGGTCGCGGTAGATCTTGTTGCTCCAGATGGGGATGTCGAGCTCGTAGTCGCGGATGTAGTAGTCGAAGAAGCCCTTCACGAGCTCCCGATCGCAGTCCTCTCGGGCGTAGTAACGGTGCATGATGTGGAGCTTCTGGGGCTCGACCGGGGTCATGGCGTTGATGGCGTAGCCCGTCATCGCTCCCCGAAATCGCGTAAACAGGAACCCGGGCCCCGAGTTGAACGAATCGGCGTCGGTGATGTTGCCGGCCGTAGCGGCCTGCTCCTCGGCGCCGGTATCGACCTCGATCTTGAGGCTGTAGTAGGGGCCGTTCGGCTCCCAGTGCAGCTCCTTGCACTTCCATCCATGCAGCATGGCGAAATGGGCGAAGTCGACCCCGTTCTCCATCACCTCTTGGGGATGGCTGTCGATCACCCACTCCCTGGTTCCGACCAGCTCGAAGCGGGGATCGTCGAGATCGTCGATCCGCTCGGGGAGCCATTCGGAGGCCTTCCCGTGGGTGTGGTGGTGGATCAGGACCATGCCGTTGCACTCGAGGGTCTCGAAGACCGGCTGCCGGGCCTTCGGGGGCGCCTTCTGGGCGTAGGGGATCTCGAGGCAGCGTCCCGTATCGCCACACCACTTCCAGGAGTGGAAGGGACACTCGATGGCGTTGCCGACGACCCGGCCGCCCTCGGCGAGATGGGCACCCAGATGCGCGCAGTAGGCATCCACCACCCGGGGCTTGCCGTCCTCGCCGCGGTAGAGCACCAGATCGCGACCCAGATAGTGGACCTCGCGAAGCTCACCCGGAGCGAGCGAGTCGGCGTGCGCCACGGCGAACCATCCGTTCGGGAAGGGCGGCAGCGTGATCCGGAGATCGGAATCCGCTTCGGGAGCCACGCTCATGGGGATCTCCTGGGGTGCGCGCCCGCTCCGCTGCAACCTGAAAGCGGTGGAGCCCGCGAGCAGAACGTAGTAGAACGTGTTCTAATTTACGCCAGCCCGTCGGGTCGAGGCAAGCCGATCGACGGCACGCACCGCTCGTGAGGACGGATCCATGCAACCCCTGCTCGCCGGCAGGGCGGCGCTCGTGACGGGCGCCGCCTCGGGCATCGGACGCGCCTCGGCGCTCGCCTTCGCCCGCGAAGGGGCCCGCGTGATGTGCTCCGACCTCGATTCGGACGGCGCCGCCGCGACCGCGGCCGCGATCCGGGCCGCGGGCGGAGAGGCCCGGGCACGGGCGGCCGATCTGCGCCGCGAAGCCGAGGTGGCCGCCCTCGTCGACGCCACGCTCGAGGCCTTCGACGGCCTCGACGTCGCCCACAACAACGCCGGTGTGACGGGAGCCATGGCCGGGCTCCACGAGCTCGAGCGCGAGGCGTTCGACGCCACGCTCGCCAGCAACCTCACGAGCGTCTTCCTGTGCATGAAGCACGAGCTCCGCGCGATGCGTGCGCGCGGCCGAGGCGCGATCGTCAACACCTCGTCCGGCGCCGGCGTGGTCGGCACCCCGGGCCTCGCCGCCTACTGCGCCAGCAAACACGCGATCCTCGGACTCACCAAGACGGCCGCGCTCGAGCAGGCGCCCCTCGGCATTCGGGTGAATGCCGTCTGCCCGGGCTCGGTCGACACGCCGATGCTCCGGTCCCACATGGACCGGAGCCCCGAGATCCGTCGCGCCATCGAGGGCGCGCAGCCCGGGGGTCGGCTCGGGCGTCCCGAGGAGATCGCCGAGGCGGTGGTCTGGCTCTGCTCGGACCGTGCCAGCTTCGTGTGCGGCGAGTCGCTGCTCGTCGACGGGGCGGCGGTGTGCCGGTAGGGGACGCGATGCGACTCCGCGATCGGGTCGCGATCGTGTCGGGCATCGGACCGGGGATGGGCCGCGACGTGTCGCTGGCGCTCGCGCGCGAGGGGGCAAGGCTCACCATCGCGGCACGCAGCGAGGATCGTCTGGCCGAGCTCGCGGACGAGCTCGAGGCGCTCGACGCGGACGTGCTGAGCGTGCCCACCGACATCACCCGGCCCGACGACTGCCGACGGCTGGTCGCGGCGACCTCGGAGCGTTTCGGGCGGGTCGACGTCCTGGTGAACAACGCCTTCCACCCGGGCACCTACCGCCGCTTCGAGGACGACGACCTCACCCACTGGCGCGATCCGATCGAGGTGAACCTGTTCGGAACCCTCGGGCTGACCCAGCAGGTGGTTCCGGTGATGCGGCGTCAGGGATCGGGCTCGATCGTGATGATCAACTCGATGATCGTGCGCGACGTGCTTCCGACCATGGCTGGCTACGCCGCCTCGAAGGCCGCGCTGCTGGCGGCGACCCAGGGGCTGGCCCGCGAGCTGGGCCCGGCCGGAATCCGCGTGAACTCCATCCTGCCCGGCTACATCTGGGGCCCGTCGCTCGAGGCCTACTTCGCCGATCAGGCGCGGGCACGTGGCATCTCGCCCGATGAGGTCTACGCGGAGGTGGCGAGCCGGATCGCGCTCGGCCGGATCCCCCACTCGAGCGAGATCGCGGGCGCCGTGGTCTTCTTCGCCTCGGACCTCGCCTCGGTGGTGACGGGCCAGTCCCTCGACGTGAACGGTGGCCACTTCCTGGCCTGAGCCCACCACGGCCTCGCTCGCGAACCGCACAGCGCCCGGATCGAAGGATCTTCGCTCTCTCGACGCTCGAGGCCGGGCTAGCCCTCTCCGACCGAGGCGAGCGCGACGACACGCTCGCGGTCCGAGACGACCACGCCGCCCGGCCTCTCGATCGTCACCGCGAACAGATTGGCGCGATCCACCCCGAGCTTGGCCCGGATCGGCACGACCACCTCTTCGGCGCCGGACGGAACGTCGAAGACCCCGCCGTCCACCGGGAACCGCTCGTCGCGCTCGGCGTCGAAGATCCAGAGCTGGTACTGGCGCACGGCCGGATCGTTCGGGGCGAGTCCGCGAAAGCGCATGAAGCCCTCGCCGCGCGCATCGCTCCAGACCACGTCGCCCTCGAGCGAGCTCGCCGCGGGATCCTCGGTGGGCTGCCAGGCCAGCTCGACCACCGGCTCACCCCGCGACAGGAGGGCCGCACGGCTGCTTCGGGCATCCGGCGGCGCCACCGGAACGATCCGGCTGCTGATCAACACGGCCAGGGCCGCGGTCGCCACGAACCAGCCGGCCACTGCCGCAGGCTGCCACGACCGCCGTCGCCGGGGCGGCGCCCCGCGCGCACCCGCCGCGGCCGGACGCAGCGACCGCGTGGACCCGTCGGCGCCCGCGAAGAACTCCGCCGCATCGCGTGCGACACGCGCGTCGAGAGCGGGAGGCAGGGGCGTCGACGAGTGGGCCCCGAGAGCCAGGTCGAGGTCGGCCGCGACCCGCTCGAACGCGTCCTCGTCCGTGTCCGGACAGATCTCGCGCAGCGATGCGAGCTCGCGCCGCTCCTCGGCATCGAGGCCACCGACGGCCCGCTGGGCGAGGAGCTCGTCGAGCCGCTGGCGATCCGGATCGCGCTCGCTCATGTCGCCTCCCCGTCCGGGCCATCGGCCAGGATCTCGCGCAAACGCATCAGCCCCCGCCGCGAATGGGTCTTGACCGTCCCGAGGGGCCAGCCGGTGTGTCGCGCGATCTGGTCGTGCGTGAATCCGGCCACGACGCCCAGCTCGAGGACCCGGCGCTGCTCGGGCCGCAGATCCTCGAAGGCCCTCAGGACCCGCCCGGCGTCGAGCGAGGCCTCCACCCCGCCGGCCCCGGCCCCTTCGACGGTCTCGAGTCGCTCGGTCGGGACCCCGGTCTCGGGCCGGGCCGCAGAGGATCGCAATCGGTCGATCAGACGCCGCCGCGCGATCGTCGCCACGAAGGTCTTCTCGCTCCCGCGCGCCGCGTCGTAGCGTCCCGCACTCTTCCAGAGCGAGATGAAGGCTTCCTGCACGGCGTCCTCGGCCTCGGCGTCGTCGCGTGCGAGCCGACGGGCGATCGACCACACGAGCGGCCCGAAGCGCGTGATGCACTCGCGCACCGCGACCTCGTCGCCGGTCGCCACGCGCTCGAGAAGCGTCGCCATGCTCGCCTCGCTCCTGGGGGCCGCCGTCCGGGGTCCGGCGTCCAGGCGGTTCGTCGCCACGCGCCGCAGCGAGCCTAGACGCGCCGAGCGCGGGAGGCCATGGTCCGGGCGCATCGGCTCGAGGACCTAGAGCGCGCCGAGGAGCGGCTCGTGACGCGACTGCGGCTTCGACCACACGAGCTGGACGCTTCCGATGTAGCGCTCGGCGAAGCCGCCCTCGCAGGCCGCCAGGTAGAACTCCCAGAGCCGGAGGAACTCGCGCGGGTAGCCGAGCCGGCGCACCGAGTCGAGGTTCTCGATGAAGCGCTGCCTCCAGCGGCGCAGGGTCTCGGAGTAGTGGGGACTGAGCTCCTCGAGATGCACCAGGCGCAGATCGGTCATGCGTCGGCAGGCCCCGAGCATCGCCTCGAGCGAAGGCAGTTGGCCCCCCGGGAAGATGTGTTTCTTGATCACGTCGGTGGTGCGTCGACTCTCGGCGTAGCGCTGGTCCGGAGTGACGATGGCCTGGATGCAGAGCAGTCCGTCGGGAGCGAGCACCCGACTGCACACGTCGAAGTAGCGGCCGAGATAGCGGTGGCCCACGGCCTCGATCATCTCGATCGACGCGACCCGATCGAAGCGTCCGCGGAGATCGCGGTAGTCTTCGAGCAGCACCTCGATCCGATCGTCGAGACCGGCCTCGGCCACGCGATGCCGGGCCAACCGCGCCTGCTCGGCCGAGATGGTGGTCGTCGTCACCCGGACCCCGTGCTCCCGAGCGGCGTGGAGCGCGAAGCCGCCCCATCCCGTTCCGATCTCGAGCACGCGCATCCCGGAACCGAGCTGGAGCTTCCGGCAGATCCGCTCGTACTTGGCGACCGATGCCTCCTCGAGACTCGCCTCGGGCCGCTCGAAGATGCCGGCCGAGTAGGTCATGCTCGGATCGAGGAACGAGGAGAAGAACTCGTTGCCGAGATCGTAGTGCGCCGCGATGTGACGACGGCTGCCTCGCCGGGTGTTGCGGCGCATCCGGTGGAGCCAGCGCTCGAGCGGCGCCAACAGGCGTACGGCGCCGGAGTCGATCTGGCCGAAGACATCGGGATTGCGCAGGAAGAGCCGCACCAGACCGGGGAGGTCGTCGCATTCCCAACGACCGTCGCGGTAGGCCTCCGCCGCCCCGAGCTGCCCCCCGAACGCGACATCGAAGAAGGCGGCCGGGTCGTGCACCTCGAGGCGGACGCTCGGCCGCCCCGGTCCGGGCGTGCCGAACCGCTGGGTCCGGCCCGCCTCGACCAGCTCGAGCGAGCCATCCCGGACGTGCGCCAGACGTCGCTGCACGGCGCGCCGGGCCCAGCCCGCCCACGGCCCCCGCCGAGGGCGCCGCAGGGTGGCGGGATCGGTCGCTCCGGGACGCAGGGCTCCGCTCATGCCGCCTCCTCGCCGCGCGATTCGGCCGGATGCGGGTGCACCCGGGCGCCCTTCCGCCGAATGCGCCAGGCCTGCCAGTAGATGCCGGCGATCACGCGGGCGGTCATGGCCGGATGCACGAGGAGCGCGCGCGTCAGGCTCCAGACATCGATCTCGCGCCGACGCATCACGAGGCTCGCGGCGAAGGGCGACGCCCCGCCGCCGGGCTTCTCGTTCCCGATCGCGAGGCACAGCTCGTGTCCTGGCTCGTTCAAGCGCCAACGGTGGACCAGATCCATCGACTGGAAGGGCGACACGTGGAAGACCTTGGGCGTGCGGAAGCGCATCTCGCCGGGCGTCGGCCGGTCGTCGTCGGGCTCGCGCGCGAGCACGTAGCAGTGACGCTCGTTCCAGGGCGTGTTGCTCACCTCGGCCACCAGGGACTCGACCCGTCGCCCGGCGCGGTCGAAGCAGTAGTAGACGCTCAGGGGATTGAAGACGTAACCGAAGTAGCGCGGATGCGTCAGCAGTCGGATCGGACCTTCCGGCCGGCGTCCGGCGCGCTCGGCGACGAGCCGACGCACCGACTCGGCGAGCGGCCGCCGGACGTCGCCGAGGTGGTCGCGGCGACGGAACACGGCGACTCCGGTGCGTTCCACCTGCCAGAGCGGGTGGCTCGCGAACACCTCGTCGAGCTCGTCGAGATCGACGTAGAGCATGCAGAGCCGCATCGAGAAGCGGTGGGCGGGATCCCGTCGTGTGTGGGTGACGGTGCCTTCGTAGAGGGCGCTCGCCAGGCTCACCGCTCGTCCTCGATGGCGGCGACCACGCGGTCCGCACTGGCGACGCCGTCCTCGTGGAACCCGTAGCCCCACCATGCGCCACAGTAATGTGTATTGCGGACGCCGCTCACGCGGGAATGATGCGTCTGCGCGGCGATCGCCGCCGGGTCGAAGATGGGATGGGCGAACCGGACGCTCCGCAGGATCGTCGTCTCGTCGATCGTGTCCGAACGGTTCAGGGTCACACAGAAGTCCACCGGCGCGTCGAGCCCCTGCAATCGATTCATATGGTACGTGACCGCGACCGGACCGCCGGACTCGGCGGGGATGTGGTAGTTCCAGCTCGCTCTCGCATGGCGTGCCCTGGGGAGCAGGCGGGCGTCCGTGTGCAGCACCGCCTCGTTCTCCTGGTAGCGGACGGCACCGAGCAGATGTCGCTCGACGTCGGAGGGATCGGAGAGCATGGCGAGGGCCTGGTCGCTGTGGGTCGCGATCACCACGCGATCGAACGCCTCCCAATCGGCCTCGTCGGTCCGCACGAGCACACGGCCGGGCTGACGGCGCACTTCGCGCACCGGCGTGGCGAGCCGGATGCGATCGCGGAACCCGGCCACGAGCCGGTCGACGTAGGTTCGCGAGCCGCCCCGGACGACTCGCCAGCGCGGCCGATCGCGCAGGTTCAGGAGACCATGGTTGGCGAAGAAGCGCACGAAGGTGCGCGCCGGGAAGCGCCGGAGCTCGCCGGGCTCGGCGGACCAGATGGCCGCCCCCATCGGCACCACGTAGCGCTCGACGAAAGCGCTCGAATAGCCCTGCCCCTCGAGGTAGTCGCCGAGCGTCACCTTGGCGTCGCCTTCGTCGAGGAGGCGCGCCGCAGTCGTCTGGAACCGGACGAGCTCGCGCAGGAAGCGCCAGTGGGAGGGTCTCCACAGGTTGCGAGGCTGCGCGAAGAGGCCGCGCAGCTGGGGTACCCCGTACTCGAAGCCGGTACGCTCGCAGCGTACCCCGAAGCTCATGTCGCTCGGCTGTGACGCGACGCCGAGCTCGTCGAGCAGTTGCACGAAGCGCGGATAGGTCCGTCGGTTGAAGACGATGAAGCCCATGTCGACGGCATGGGTTCGGCCTTCGACGCCCACCGGAACCGTGACGACGTGGCCCCCGGGCTCGGGGCCGGCCTCGAAGACCGTCAGGTCGTGGCGTCGATGCAGCCGATGGGCGCACACCAGGCCGGACACTCCGGCGCCGATCACCGCGATCCGCATGTGCGTCAGACGCGCGGGGCGAGCCGCGCGTGCGCGACCCACCACTCGCTGCCGCCCCGGTACCCGAAGAGCTCGGCGCAGGACAGGAAGAAGATGCGCCAGCGCTGGAGCCAGAGCTCGGCGTTCGCGTCCCCGTAGGTCTCCTTCAGGATGGGCAGGATGTCGCCCCGCGATGCATCGAGATTCCGGAGCCAGTCCTCGCAGGTCCGCTGGTAGTGCCAGCCGTCGACCCGCCAGCGGGCCTCGACCCGGAGATCGTCCTGGAAGTTCAGGATCCAGGCGTCCGAGGGCATCATCCCACCGGTGAAGAAGTGCTCGGCCATCCAGTTCGACGCGCCCCGGGCGACGTAGGGATAGGCGCGGGTGCGATGACAGAAATGGTGCACGAACACGCGACCGTCCGGGGCCAGCCACGAGGCGATCCGCGCGAGGAGCTGCGGCCAGTTCCGCATGTGTTCGAACATCTCGACCGAGACCACGCGGTCGACTCGGCGGCCCGGGTCGAACTCGTTCATGTCGGCGGTCACCACCTCGACGTTCCCGAGGCCGCGCGCGCGGGCCGACGCCTGGATGTGGCCTCGCTGGTCCTGGGAGTTCGAGACGGCGAGGATGCGGCAGCCCGGAAAGCGCTCGGCGGCCCACAGACTGAACGAGCCCCAACCGCAGCCGAGGTCGAGAATCGTCATGCCGTCGACGATCCCGGCGCGCTCGGACGTGAGCTCGAGCATGGCGATTTCGGCCTCGGGCAGTCCCGCGGCGGCGCCGGCGTAGAGGCAACAGCTGTACTTCCGGTGCGGTCCGAGGACGTGCTCGAAGAAGGCAGGCGGCACCTCGTAGTGCTGCTCGTTGGCGAGCTCGGGCGAGAGTGCGATCGGGCCGGTCGTGCACTCCCGGAGGAAGGCGGCTTCGGCGCGCAGACTCTCGTCCGGGCCGAGGCGGGCGAGCTCGGTCTCCCGCTCGCGCAGCATCTGGCGGATCCCCGCGCGCACCACCGCGTCCGGTAGGCGCCCGCGCTCGGCGAGTCCGATCGCGAAGCCCGTGGCCCGCTCCAGCATCGAGGCGGGCAGGGCATCGGCCGGCGCGAGGGTCTGACTGTCCAAGGCCATGAAACGGACCTCCCTTGTCTGGTGTCCGGACTTCGGGTGCGTATCTGGGATGGTTTCACGCCACCCGGGAATTTCCAGCGCGGCGACCCGGGCCGGGCCGTACCCGGAGGGCTCGAACCGCGGTGCAGGCGCCCGGTGCCGCCCGTGGGGCGCAGCGGCCGGGCCCGACCAACACGCCGGGGCGCCGGCGCGCCGGGGCGCGGCAGAGGAGAGGGCGGCGGCATGCGCCGCGGGTCGCGCGGACGCACCGTTGGCGTCAGAGCTTGTTCAGGCCGTCGAGGGCCGCGACCTTGTAGGCCTCGGCGAAGGTCGGATAGTTGAAGACCGTGTCGCGAAAGTAATCGATCCGCCCGCCGAACGAGAGCACGGCCTGGCCGATGTGGATCAGCTCGGTGGCGCCCTCTCCGATCACGTGGACCCCGAGGAGCCGGTGGTCGTCGGGGTCGAAGAGCAGCTTCAGCACCCCTGTCTCGTCCCCCACCATCTGGCCCTTGGCGAGCTCGTCGAATCGGGCGATCCCGACCTCGTAGGGGGTCTTCTCGCCCGTGAGGGTCTCCTCGGTCTTCCCCACCATCGACATCTCGGGGATCGTGTAGATCCCGTACGGGAAGAGCTCGGGCGTCGATTCGTGCGGAATCCCGAACATGTGGCAGCTCGCCAGGCGGCCCTGCTCCATCGACGACGACGCGAGCGCAGGGAAGCCGATCACGTCGCCCGCAGCATAGATGTGGGGCACGGCGGTCTGGAAGTGCTCGTTCACCTCGAGACGCCCGCGCTTGTCGGCCTCGAGGCCGGCCGCCTCGAGGCTCAG